>NZ_JARVSG010000026.1:0-134776 GCF_030209335.1 Pseudarthrobacter sp. fls2-241-R2A-168 | reverse complement strand
CCGGCCAGTACTCCACCCGCCGGTCCGCCAGGGACTTGGCGTGGCGTTTTTCCAGGCTTTCAGGGTGGTGGCGTTCCCGCCAATCACGGGCCCGGGCCTTGAACCGGTACGCCGGCATTTCCCCGACCGGGCACCCGCGGGCCGCGCCCGGCGCATCCGGGTCCAGGAAATGAGCCTCCAACGCCGCCGCCGCCGCAGGGTCCAGGCAGGAGGTCTGCTCCACCATGGTCCGGGCATGGGCCCAGGACATCGTCCCGGCCTGCAACGCCGCCAACGCCCTGGGCAACGACGTGGTCAACGCGTGGGACTCTGCCAGCAGCGCACCGGCGCCCCGGTCGCCGATCGCCAGCGCACACCCGACCTCAGCCACCAGGCTCCGGTCCTGCGCCGACGCCTCATAAGGAGACGACGCCGGACCATTCAACGCCTTCGTCCCCTCAGCCACCACCGCCACGGCCAGTGCCTTCACCGCCGCGATCTTCGCCTCCGACCGCCCCACCGCCGCCAAAACATCCAACGCCCCATCCACCAACCGCTGCAACGGATCATCCGGGCCGTCGGCGCCACAGGAAACAGAACCGGACGCGTCCTGACCGGCCCCCGCACTGTCCTGGCCAGTCAGCACAGCCATAAATGCAGCGACCGAAGCATCAACCACCGCCTCCGCCTGCACCACCGCCGGGTTCGTTTCCATACCCCCATCATCCTGCGGGGGTCTGACAAAACCAGGCGCCTCCGAACGCGCAGCGACGACACCAGTGACCTCTTCCGCCTCCACCACCGGCGGGTCCATTTCCATACCAACATCATCGCGAGGGGGTCTGACAAAACCAGACGCCTCTGTGCGCCCGATGAAACCGGCCAGCAAACACTTGCAGGCGGCAGACTTCAACGCAGCCTGCAAATACATCAACGGCATGCCCCTGCGCGCTCCGCCGCTTTGTCGGTGCCCCCTCGTAGGCTGTTCACACCAACAGAAGCAAAGGGGTCTCACATGTACTGCTCCATCATTCCGCCCTACCTGTTGCGTCGTCTTGCCAGGCAGGACGCGCCGGAGTTTTCTGCGGCAGCGAGGGCAGCCAGGGAAGCACTGGGACATGTCCGCTCGGTCCAGGCAGCACGTACCCAGACTGCTCCCGAGGCCCCCGCAGGAGTGCGCCAGGCAAAACCGGGACCATCGAACCGCACCGTTTTCGACGCCGCGGGTTCAGAAGTCCTTCCAGGCAAACTTGTCCGCAAGGAAGGCGAGCCCGCTACCGGAGATCCGGCAGCGGACGAGGCCTATGACGGGCTGGGCCATACGCACCGGCTGTATGCGGACGTCTTCGGCAGGAACTCGATCGATGGCCGGGGATTGCCGTTGAACGCCACCGTTCACTTCGGCAAGCTGTACGACAACGCTTTTTGGGACGGCACGCAGATGGTCTTCGGTGACGGCGACGGCGAAGTTTTTGAGCGCTTCACCAAGTCCCTCACTGTCATCGGTCACGAGCTTGCGCACGGGGTCACCCAGTATTCAGCCGGACTGTTGTACCGGAACCAGGCCGGTGCACTCAACGAATCGATGTCGGACGTGTTCGGCGCCCTCGTGGAGCAGTATGTGAAGAACCAGTCCACCGCCGAAGCCAGCTGGTTGATTGGTGAGGGCCTCTTCACCTCCCAGGTTCAGGGACAGGCGTTGCGCTCTATGAAGGCCCCGGGAACTGCGTACGACGACGACGTGCTGGGCAAGGATCCACAGCCGGACTCCATGGACTCATACGTAAAGACAAGCGCCGACAACGGCGGCGTTCACATCAATTCCGGCATCCCCAACCGCGCGTTTTGCGTGCTGGCCGAACAGCTGGGCGGCAACGCGTGGGACACCCCAGGGCGCATCTGGTACGAGACGCTCACCGGAGGTTCTCTGCCCTCCGGCGCCACCTTCACCGTCTTCGCCCGCGCCACTGCGGCTGCTGCCACCGAGCTTTTCGGTTCCGGATCAAAAGAGCATGACGCCGTACGGAACGCGTGGGAAACTGTGAAGGTCAAGCTTTAACGGGTTGCCTGGCTGTGCCGTTCTTCGGGCCACCAGGCCCGAGGCACCACCCAGGAACCAGGCCATGAAGATCAGTGTGGAACGCACCGGCGGCATCGCGGCGATGACCCGGGTTTGGACTGTCAACGCTGAGTCGGAGACGGCAAGGAACCAGTGGCAGCCCATTGTGGAAGCATGTCCGTGGGACGCCGTCCCGCGGACACCGAGGGCAGCCGCAGCAGAATTCTCCGGAGCCCAGCCGGACCGGTTCATCTACTCCATCCGCGCGGGCCAGCGTCGGGCCGCCCTTCCTGAGCAGGCGGTCACCGGCCCATGGCGCGTGCTGGTGGACAGCACCAGGGCTGCCGCTGAGGAATCGCGGGCAGGAGACCAGTGAGGGCTGCCGCTGAGGAGCGGAACGGCTAAACCGCTTCCTCCAGCTGGCCACGGAAAGCCCTGCGGTAGGACTGCGGGCTGGTGTCCAGGACTTTGGCGAAGTGGTGGCGCAGCAGCACCGGATGGCCGAAGCCGGCCTCCCGTGCGATTTCCTCGATGTTCAGGTCGCTCGATTCGAGCAGCTCCTGGGCCCGAAGCACCCGTTGGGAATTAAGCCAGGCCGCCGGGGTTGCGCCGGTTTCGGACCTGAACTTCCTGGCAAACGTCCGGGCGGACATGTGCACCCGGGCCGCCAGCTCATTTACAGTGTGCTCACGGTCCAGGTGCTCCACCATCCAGCGGAGGAGCTGCTCCATCGGGGCCGAGCCACAGGTGGGCATGGGCCGGTCAATGAACTGCGCCTGGCCGCCGTCGCGGTGCGGGGGGACCACCATGTCACGGGCAATGGCGGCGGCAACGTTCGCACCGAGTTCCACGCGTACCAGGTGCAGGCAGGCATCAATCCCGGCGGCAGTGCCGGCGGAGGAGATGATGTTGCCGTCCTGGACATAGAGGACGTTTTCGTCCACCTGCACCTGCGGGTACTGGGCGGCCAGCTGGCCCGAATAGTGCCAGTGCGTGGTGCAGCGCCTGCCGTCCAGGAGCCCGGCGCGGGCAAGGGCAAAAGCTCCGGAGCAGATGGACATCACCCACGCTCCCCTGGCATCGGCGGCGCGCAGGGCTTCCAGGACCGATTCAGGGAGCTCATCCTCCCTGCCATAGGGCGTCATGATGACCAGGTCAGCATCGGCGGTGGCTTCGAGGCCAAGCTCCACATTCATGGACAGGCCGTTCTTGAGCCGCACGCTGCCGGGATTGGGCGTACACACGCGGAAGTCAAAGGCGGGGACGGCGCTCCCCCGGCCTGACCTGTCAATTCCGAAGACCTCACAGGCAGTGCCAAATTCAAACATGGAGAAGTTGGGAACCACGATGACTGCTACTGATTTGAGCATGCTTCCATAGTGGCAGGAATTATAGCTTTTTGGGCATTTCTGCCACTTTTTCTTGGTCCCCGACAGGAGAAGCATGGAGGCATGGAAATCCTCATAACCCTCCTCATCGTCCTCCTGCTCGTTGTCCTCGCCGCCACCGTTTCAGCGCTCCTGCGCGACGGCCGGGGACATACGCCTCCCGTGGAATCCCACGAAGCCTGGTCCGCCCTGGACCTGCCCAGCTCCAACTACACCCTCCGCATTTTCTAAAACCACTCATAGAACCACTCACCGCACCACCAAGCCCTCGCGGCCGAACAGTTGCACATGGGTCGAAACGGGAAGCCCGGGCTCCCGCAGTAGACTTGCAGCAGCCATGACACTTCACATTTCCTATCCTGCCGAGCTGCCGGTCTCCGAGCGCCGCGAAGACCTGATGGCAGCCATCGCAGCGAACCAGGTCACCATCATCGCCGGCGAGACCGGCTCCGGTAAGACCACCCAGATCCCCAAAATGTGCCTTGAACTCGGCCTGGGCGAGAACGGCCTGATCGGCCACACCCAGCCGCGCCGGCTGGCAGCCCGCACGGTTGCCGAGCGCATCGCAGAGGAACTGGGCGTGGACATTGGCCAGGAGGTGGGCTTCCAGGTCCGCTTCACCGGCGAAGTCAGCCGCGCCACCAAGGTGAAACTGATGACCGACGGCATCCTGCTGGCTGAAATCCAGCGCGACAAGCTGCTGCGCAGGTACAACGCCATCATCATCGACGAGGCCCACGAGCGCAGCCTCAACATTGACTTCATCCTCGGGTACCTCAAGCGCATCCTGCCGCAGCGGCCGGACCTGAAGGTGATCATCACCTCCGCCACCATCGATCCCCAGCGGTTCGCCAACCACTTCGGCACGCCCGAAAAACCCGCTCCCATCATTGAAGTTTCCGGCCGGACGTATCCCGTGGAAATCCGCTACCGCCCGCTGTCGCAACCACCGGCCGGAACTGACGAAGAGGACGCCTCTGACGACGAACTCGAGGAAGACCGCGACCCGCTCGACGCCGTCTGTGACGCCGTCGACGAACTTGCCCTGGAAGCACCCGGGGACATCCTGGTGTTCTTTTCCGGGGAGCGCGAAATCCGCGATGCCGCCGAGGCCCTCAACGCACGCATCCAGTCCAACCGGAGGCTTGCCGGGACCGAAGTGCTCCCCCTGTTCGCCCGCCTCAGCCTGCAGGAACAGCACAAGGTGTTCCATCCCGGCAGCAAGCGGCGCATCGTTCTCGCCACCAACGTGGCGGAAACATCGCTGACTGTGCCGGGCATCAAGTACGTCATCGACACGGGCACGGCCCGCATTTCCCGCTACTCCCACCGCACCAAAGTGCAGCGCCTGCCCATCGAGCGTGTTTCCCAGGCGTCGGCGAACCAGCGGTCCGGGCGTTGCGGCCGCGTCTCGGACGGCATCGCCATCCGCCTGTACTCCGAAGAGGACTTCGAGTCCCGGCCCCTCTTTACCGATCCGGAAATCCTGCGCACCAACCTTGCCGCCGTTATTCTTCAGATGACCGCCATGGGAGTGGCGCGCGGGCCCAAGGATGTGGAGGACTTCCCGTTCGTGGAGCCGCCGGAAACACGGGCAATTAACGACGGCGTCACGCTCCTGCGCGAACTCGGCGCCCTGGCATCGGCCACGCCGCAAAACGGAAAAGGCGGCCCCAAGAGCGGCGGCGGCCTCACCGCCGTCGGACAAAAGCTTGCCCAGCTGCCGGTGGATCCCCGGCTGGGCCGCATGATCGTGGAAGCGGGCAAACGCCGCTGCGTCCGGGAAGTGATGATCCTGGCGGCGGCGCTCACCATCCAGGACCCGCGCGAGCGCCCCACGGACAAGCAGCAGCTCGCGGCCGAAAAGCACAACCGGTTTAAGGACGAGAACTCGGACTTCACCGGCTTCCTGAACCTCTGGAACTACCTGCAGGAAAAGCAGCAGGAACTTTCCTCCTCCGCTTTCAGAAGGCTGTGCCGGGCAGAGTTCATCAACTACCTGCGGGTGCGCGAGTGGCAGGACCTGTTTGCCCAGCTGCGCCAGCTTGCCCGGCCGCTGGGCATCAGCCTGGACAACAAGCGCCTCGCGGACCCCGTGGGCAACCACGATGGCGTCCACATCAGCCTGCTGTCCGGCCTGCTCAGCCACATCGGCATCCTGGACGAACGCAAGCGCGAATACGCCGGCGCCCGCGGCACCCGGTTTGCCATTTTCCCTGGCTCGGCATTGTTCAAGAAGTCACCCACGTTCGTGATGGCTGCGGAGCTGGTGGAAACCAGCCGGCTCTGGGCCAGGGTGGCGGCAAAATTTGATCCGGTCTGGGCGGAGCAGGTGGCCCCGGACCTCGTGAAGCGCAGCTACAGCGAACCGCATTGGTCCACGCGCCAGGGCGCAGTGATGGCCTACGAGAAGGTCACCCTCTACGGTGTGCCCATCATCGCCCAGCGCAGGATCAATTACGGCAGGGTTGACCCCGTCGTCGCCAGGGAGCTTTTCATCCGGCATGCCCTGGTGGAGGGTGACTGGAAAACCCACCACAAGTTCTTCCACCGCAACCGCGCCCTCCTGCAGGAAGTTGAGGAGCTGGAAGCCAGGATGCGCCGCCGGGACCTCCTGGTGGACGACGAGACACTCTTTGAGTTCTACGACGCCCGGATCGGCCCGGATGTGGTGTCCGAGCGGCACTTTGACAAGTGGTGGAAGGAGGCCCGACAGGAGAACCCGGACCTCCTCGACTACGACAAGTCCCTGCTCCTGAGCGATGACGCGGACAACCTGGACGTTTCCGCGTACCCGAAGACCTGGCTGCACAAGGGCTTTGAGCTCCCGCTGACCTACGAGTTCCATCCGGTCGCTCCGGGGTCACCGCCGGATCCGTCCGACGGCGTCACGGCCGAAGTGCCGGTCCTGTTCCTCAATCAGCTGGATGACAAGGCGTTCCGCTGGCTGATCCCCGGGCAGCGCGTGGAGCTCGTGACGGCCCTGATCAAATCCCTGCCGAAGCAGATCCGCAAGAACTTCGTGCCGGCCCCGGATGTGGCGCGTCAGGCAGTGGCTGTGCTGGAGTCCGATTTCGACCCGGCCTCCGACGACCTCGAACCATCCCTTGAGCTGGCGCTCCGCCGGATCCGTGGGCACATCATTCCGCCCGGTTCCTGGAACTGGGACGCCGTGCCGCCACATTTGCGCGTCACCTTCAAGGTTGTGGACAGCAAGGGCAGGGTCCTTGGTGAGGGCAAGAACCTGGCGGCGCTGCAGGAGGAGCTGGCGCCAGCCACCCGCCGGGCCATTGCCGAGTCCCTGGGTGCCACGCCTGCTTCTACCGCTCCGCGCGGAAAGGCGGGGCGTGCCGCAGGAACGTCCGACGACGGCGGCGCTTCCCGCTCGCAGGCCCCCGCCCAGGTGCCGGCAGGCTCAGCCCCTGCCGGATTCCGCGAGCAGGAGGGCCTGACTGAGTGGAGCTTCGGAACCATCCAGCGCCAGGTCAGCAACATCGTCAAGGGCCATACCGTCACCGGCTACCCGGCCCTGGTGGACGAAGGCAAGTCCGTGGCACTGCGGGTTTTCCAAACCGCTGACGAGCAGCAGGATGCCATGCGCGGCGGCGTGATCAGGCTGCTGGCCTTGCGGGTTCCAGCTCCGGACCGCTACGTCCTGGAGCACCTGAGCAACACCGAGAAGCTGACGTTCAGCCAGAACCCGCATGGGTCCGTTTCGGCCCTGATCGCAGACTGCGCCCTCGCCGCCATCGACAAGCTCACGCCGGCCGAGCTCCCCTGGGACCGGAAGTCCTTCGACGCGCTGTATGAAGTGGTCCGGGCCGAACTGATCGATACCGTGTTCAGCGTGACGGCGGTGGTGGAGCGCATCCTCGCCAGCACCAGGCGGATCGAAAAGCAGCTCAAGGGCACCACGAGCCTTGCGCTCATCAGCGCGCTCAATGACATCAAGAGCCAGCTGGAGCAACTGGTCTACCCCGGCTTCGTGGCCCGCACCGGCTACGCACAGCTCAGCCAGCTCCCCCGCTACCTCGCCGCCATTGAAAAGCGCCTGGAGCGGCTGCCCGGCAATGTCCAGCGCGATGCCCTGAACATGGCAGCGGTGCAGCGGCTGGAGGATGACTACGACGACGCCGTGTCCGCCCTGCTTCCCGGCCGGCGGGCCGGGGGCGAGCTCGCGCAGGTCCGGTGGATGATCGAGGAGCTCCGGGTGAGCCTTTTCGCCGTCGAGCTGGGAACCGCCTATTCAGTGTCCGAGAAGCGGATCCGTGCCGTGCTCAACAAAGCGCTCGCCCCGGCCTAAACGGCCGGGGCGAACTATCCAGGCAATCGGTCCCGGCTGACAGCCTATGCCGGGACGAACTCGCTGTACCCGGCGTCCCGGAGGCCCTGCCGCAGTTTTTCGGCATTGGCATCCAGGACTTCGGGGTCGGGATTCTGGTCAGCGGACGCAAAGTTGAAGTCGGCCATGCTCCGGGACGGCCAAACGTGGACGTGGAGATGGTTGATCTCGTAGCCGGCCACAATGAGCCCGGCGCGCGCCGCGTCAAAGATGTCCACCTGGACGGCGCCGATGCGGCGGGCCACTTCCATGACTTTCGCCAACGTTTCCGGGGAAGCATCGGTCCAGCGGTCCACTTCCTCAGTGGGGACCACCAGCGTGTGCCCGTCCGCCAGCGGACCCGTGGTGAGGAACGCGGAAACGTCGTCTTCGCGCCACACAAAGCGGCCGGGGATTTCGCCGTTCAGGATCCTGGTGAATAGCGTGCTCATGCGTCTGCCTCCTCGGCGGGTGCCTGCAGGGTGCTGGTGTCCAGCACAAACCGGTATTTCACATCGCCTGCGACCATCCGGTCAAAGGCCTCATTCAGCTGGTCCGCGCGGACCATCTCGATGTCCGCCTCCACGCCGTGTTCCGCGCAGAAGTCCAGCATTTCCTGGGTTTCGGCAATCCCGCCGATCAGCGAGCCGGCGTAGGCGATGCGGCGCCGGATCAGTGCCCGCGGGTTGACCGGCGGCATTGCCTCGGACGGCAGTCCGAGCTGGAAGAGCGCACCGTCCACCCGGAGGGTGCGGAACAGGGGGTTCAGGTCGTGGGGTGCTGCCACGGTGTCGATGATCAGGTCGATGGTGCGGTTTGCCGCCTCCATCGCCGCTTCGTCCCGGGACAGGACAACTTCGTCCGCGCCCAGTTCCAGGGCGGCCGGCACCTTGGACTCCGAGGTGGTGAACACCACCACTTTCGCGCCCATGGCCTTGGCAAGCTTGACGGCCATGTGGCCGAGCCCGCCGAGCCCCACGACTCCCACAACATCGCCCTCTTCGACGTCGAAGTGCCGCAGCGGCGAGAAGGTGGTGACGCCGGCGCACAGCAGCGGGGCGACGGCGGCCGGGTCCAGGGATTCCGGCACGCGAAGGACATAGCGGCGGTCCACCACCACCGTGGAGGAATAGCCGCCCTGGGTGAGCGCATCGCCGTTCCGGCGGTCAATGGCACCATAGGTGCCGGTCATTCCGTTCTCGCAGTACTGTTCCAGGCCGTCCAGGCAGCTCTCGCATTCGCGGCAGGAGTCCACGATGCAACCCACCCCCACCCGGTCCCCCGGGGCGAAGTCGGTGACACCGGAACCGACGCGGCTTACCGTTCCAACAATCTCGTGGCCGGGGACCAGCGGATAGGCCTGGCCGCCCCACTCCCCGCGCACTGCGTGGACGTCTGAATGGCACAGCCCGCAGAATTCAATGGCAATTTCGACGTCGTCGGGAGTGGGTGTGCGCCGCGCAAGAGTCAGCGGGACCAGGCCGCTGTCCGCGGACGTGGCGCCGTACGCGGCGGCCAGGACGCCGCCGTCGGAATCATTGGATCCGGCGGTGATTGCGCCGGGGGCGACAGGTTTGGCAAGGGGCGGCGGCACAGGACGTCCGGGAGTCATACTGCGACGCTACCCTTGCCCGCCCTTGTCTTTCCACTCCACAGCCCCTTCACCGCGGGGGGCTGGACCGGTCGCCACAGGCAAGTGGGGGTTGTTGGACCACTCCGAGAAGGAGCCCGGGTACAGTGCAGCGCGGAAACCGGCCAGTTCCAGGGCAGCCACCTGGTGCGCTGCGGTGACCCCGGAGCCGCAATAGACCCCCACCTCGACGTCGTCGCTGATGCCCAGCGCTTCGAAGCGGCGGCGCAGCTCGGCCGGAGGCAGGAACCGGCCGCTGCCGTCAATGTTCTGTGAAGTGGGTGCGCTGACGGCGCCGGGGATGTGGCCGGCCCGCGGATCAACTGGCTCAATCTCGCCACGATACCTTTCCGCGGCGCGCGCATCGAGGAGGAGCCGGTCCGGTCGGGCACCGTCCGGGACGTATTGATTCTCCATCCACCCGGTCACGGCGGCCGCGTCCAGGACCGGCATCTGCCCGTCGGCCAGTGTCACATTTCCGGAAGGAGGCAGGACCTCACCCTGCTCAAGCGGCAGGCGTGCCGCGCGCCAAGCCGCCAGGCCGCCGTCGAGCAGGTAAACCTCGGTGTGGCCGGCGTTCCGCAGCATCCACCACGCACGGGCTGCGGCCATGTTGCCGCTGTCGTCGTAGGCCACCACAACATCGCCGGTGTTGATACCCCAGCGCCGCGCAGCATCCTGGAATCTGAGCGGCGACGGCAGCGGGTGCCGGCCGCGCTCCGGCACCGCGGGGTCCGCGAGCTCGGTAGCCAGGTCAACAAACACGGCCCCAGGCAGGTGCCCCTGCAGGTAGTGATCGTGCCCGTGCGGATCGCCCAGCGCCCAGCGCACATCCAGCAGCACGGTGCGCAGGCCCCGGACACGGCGTTCCTCCAGGGCTGCGACATCCAGCAGTGGCTTCACGGTGCTCCTTCGCTCAGGCGGACAACGTTTCCACTCTAACGGCAGCCCGCGGAGCCGCAGGTAGGCTGGTGCGGTGAAGATCGAGCGCAGCGCGGGCCGGGCCTGGGCGGACGAAGCCATCCGGAAAATCACGGCAGAAAACAACCGCTCCGCCGACACCCATCTCTACTTGGTGCCGCTGCCCGAGCACTGGGGCGTCCAGCTCTACCTGAAAGATGAATCGACGCACCGCACCGGCAGCCTCAAGCACCGGCTGGCGCGGTCGCTGTTCCTGTTCGGCCTGGTCAACGGCTGGATCCGGGAGGACACCACCATCGTTGAGGCGTCCAGCGGCAGTACCGCGGTGTCCGAGGCGTACTTTGCCCAGCTCCTGGGGCTGCCGTTCATCGCGGTCATGGCACGCAGCACCAGCCAGGAGAAGATTGACCTGATTGAGCAGTTCGGCGGCTCCTGTCTGCTCGTGGACCATGCCTCCGAGGTTTACGCGACGGCGGAGGAGGTGGCCGCCACGAGCGGCGGGCACTACATGGACCAGTTCACGTACGCCGAGCGCGCCACGGACTGGCGCGGGAACAACAACATCGCCGAGTCGATCTTCGGCCAGCTGGCATTGGAGGAGCACCCCGTACCGGAGTGGATCGTGGTGGGCGCGGGAACCGGCGGCACCAGCGCCACCATCGGCCGGTATCTCCGTTACCACAGCCACCCCACCCGGTTGCTGGTGGTGGATCCGGAGAACTCGGCTTTCCTTCCCAGCTGGCGCGGCAGCACGTCCGGTCCTGCCACGGGCCTGCCCTCGAGGATCGAGGGCATCGGCCGGCCCCGCATGGAGCCCAGTTTTGTGCCCTCCGTCATCGACCACATGATTCAGGTTCCGGACGCGGCGTCCGTCGGTGCCATGCGCCACCTCCGCACGCTCGCCGGACTCCACGCCGGCCCCTCCACGGGAACGAATCTTTGGGGAGTATGGCAACTCGTCGCGGCGATGATCACCGAGGGCCGCAGAGGCAGCATCGTGTCGTTGATGTGCGACGGCGGAGAGCGCTACGCCGGCAATTACTACAACCCGGCCTGGCTGGCATCCAAGGGCCTGGATCCGGCTCCGTATGAAGCGGTGATCAATCGCTTTTTCGATACGGGTGTTTGGGCCGGGGACGCGATTTAGACTTCTACCTGCTCCCCCGCCGCCAGGTGGCGGTACTCCGTTCCGTACTTTGCGCCCAGTCGCTGGACATGGCCTTCCACTATCTTCAGGCCGTTGTCATTGAGCAGGCCGTCGTGAATCTGGAATGCGCGCGGCGCGCGGACGCCGATCACGAAGTCCACCACCTCTGCCGCTTTGCTCCAGGGTGCGTGCAGGGGCACCAGCAGCGTCTGCACGTCGATGCCGTCAGGAATCACGAAGGAATCACCAGGGTGGTAGACGTTCCCGTCCAGGAGATAGCCGATATTGGCCACCACCGGGATCTGCGGATGGATCAGGGCGTGCTGGCCGCCAAAGCTCCGGACGTCGAAGCCTGCCGCTTCAAACGATGAACCCGGCTCCACCGTGTTGATCCGGGCCGCCGCGTCCGGGGTTTCATTGCGCAGGTTCTCCGCGACACCCGCCGGGGCGAAAACCGCCAGGTTGGCGTTCTCCTTCAAGGCGTTCACCACTGCCGGGACGTCTATATGGTCGTTATGTTCGTGGGTGACCAGCACGGCGTCGGCACCGGCCAGCGCCTCCGCCGATTCAGAAAATGTTCCGGGGTCCAGCACCAGGATCCGGCTGTCCTTCTCGAGGCGGACGCAGGCATGGGTGTATTTGGTCAGCTTCATAGCGCCAGCCTAGGGTCCGGCCCGGACCGTGTCCACGAAGCTCCGGCTGGTAATCTGGATCTTTGCCACCATCCTTAGGGAAGCGAGTCCATCCATGCCGTTCGGCACCAAGGCTGAGTCCACCAAGCCCGCTTCAGCGCCGGCTTCCGGCGGCAGTCGCAATGCTGGCGCGGGTACAGCTGCCGCGGGAACTGGCCCGGTTACAGCGGGCGCAGGAGCCGGCGCCGTCAAGGAACAGCGGGTCACGAAACAGCGGCTGGCGGTCAGTGCCGCACTGGACGAACTGGACGATTTTGTCAGCACGCAGGAGCTCTACAGGATCCTGCAGAACCAGGGTGTCTCCGTCTCCCTCGCTACTGCCTACCGGATACTCCAGTCCCTGGCCGACGAAGGACTCGTTGACGTGCTGCGCAACGGCGACGGCGAGGCTGTGTACCGCAGGTGCGCCGTCACGGGCCACCATCACCACCTGCTGTGCCGGAATTGCGGCAAGGCAGTGGAAGTGGAAGCGCCGGCCGTGGAAACGTGGGCAGCCCGGGTCGCAGCCGAACATGGGTATACGGAGGTGGCGCACACCGTGGAGATCTTCGGCCTCTGCGCGGAGTGCACGGTACGCAAGGCCGCCGGCACCGTGTAGGTTACTGAGGTTGCAGTACCCGTCCGTTGATCCCGCGGGAAGCACGGACGGAACCGATGATCCGGCACACCACGTAGATCAGGAATGACAACGTGGTGACGTACGGGCTGATCGGGATGCGTCCGCCCAGGGCCAGCAGGATTCCGCCAACGATGGCCGTGACGGCAAACGCCACGCTGAGCACCACCACGGCCACGGGCGACGACGTCACCCGGAGGGCCGCAGCAGCCGGCGTAATGAGGAGCGCCAGCACCAGGAGGGCTCCCACCACCTGGATGGACAGGGCCACGCTGATGCCCAGCAGGACCATAAAGATGATGCCCAGGGTCCGGACCGGAACGCCGCGGGCCTCGGCAAGTTCGGGATCCACGCTGGCAAAGTTCAGTGGCCGCCAAATGGCCGCGAGGACCACCATCACCACAACGGCGGTTCCGGCCAGCGCTTGAAGCTGGACGGTATCCACCGAGACGATCTGCCCGGTCAGCAAACCGAACTTGTTGGCGGCACGGCCTTCATACAAGGACAGGAACAGGATCCCGAGGCCCAGCCCGAAAGGCATGATCACCCCGATGATGGAGTTTTTGTCCCTTGCCCTGACTCCCATCAAGGCGAGCAGCAGCGCGGCAGCCACCGAGCCGATGAGCGAACCGAAGACGATATCGGCACCAATCAACAGGGCGAAGGCTGCACCGGCGAAGGACAGTTCCGAAATTCCGTGGACGGCGAAGGCAAGGTCACGCTTCATCACGAACGTCCCCACCAGGCCGCCGAGCAGGCCCAGGACGGCGCCCGCCCAGATGGAGTTCTGGACCAGGACCAGCAGCTCGCCATAGTTCTCGAAGCTGAAGATGGCGCCAATGATACTGTTGGCGTCCATCAGGCCACCTCTCCTGCAAGGGCATGCGCCTCGGCGTGATGGTGCGTGGTGGCATCCGGCAGGCCCACCACCACAATGCGTCCGTTCGCGTGGATGACCTCAACATGGCTGCCGTACAGGTCGGAGAGGACCTCCGTGGTCATCACTTCCTCCGGGGTGCCCACCTTGAAGCGGCCGCCCGCCAGATAGAGCACCCGGTCCACGTAGTCGATGATGGGGTTGATCTCGTGGGTGACAAAAACCACCGCGCTGTTTTGCTCGTGGCATTGTTTGTTGATCAGTGAACTGACGGCCTGCTGGTGGTGCAGGTCCAGGGAGAGCAGCGGCTCGTCGCATAGCAGGACTTTTGGGTCTGTTGCCAGCGCCTGGGCTACCCGCAGCCGCTGCTGCTCGCCGCCGGAGAGCTGGCCCACCGGAACCTTGGCGTAGTCCGACGCGCCCACCAGCTCAAGGAGCTCATCAATCCTGCGGTTGGCCTTGGCCGAGGAGAGGCGAAGCCCCCAGCGGTGCCCATCCACCCCCAGGCCCACCAGGTCCCGGGCACGCATCGGCGTGTCCCGGGGAAACGATTTTTGCTGCGGGATGTAGCCGATCAGGCTGCTGCCGCGCTCAACAGGGTGTCCACCGAGCATGGAGGTGCCCCGGTGCAGGTTCTGCAGACCCAAGAGGACTTTGAGGAAGCTCGTTTTCCCGCTGCCGTTGGGGCCAAGCACTGCGAAGAACTCACCGGGCCTGATCTCCAGGTCCAGGTCCTCCCACAGCGTCCGCTGACCGAACGCGAGGGACGCCCCGGCGAGGCTGACCACAGGTTTCAATTGTTGGTCTCCAGAACTTTGCTGACGTTGTTCACATTGTCCGTCATCCACTGCAGGTAGGTCTTGCCCTCTGGCAGCGTTTCATTGAAATCGACCACCGGGACACCTGCCGTTTCGGCCGCCTTCTTCAGCGCTTCGGTCTGCGGGCCTTCGGTCTGGCCGTTGTAGGCAAGGAACCGGACGGACTTTGAGGCAACCAGGTCTGTTGCGGCCTTGAGTACGGCCGGCGGGACGTCGGAGCCTTCCTCAATCGCAGCAGTGTAGTCCTCGGGAGTAGCGTTCTCCAGCCCCGCATCGGAGAGCAGGTAGAGCGGCACCGGCTCAGTGACCGCTACCTTGTCCCCCGCCGCACTCGTCTTCAGCGCCCCAAGCTTTCCGGCCAGCTGATCCAGTTCAGACTTGAAAGTGCCGGCGTTGGCCGTGAAGGTGCCGGCGGAATCCGGTTCCAGCCCGCCCAGTCGTGAAGCAAGGTCGTCGGCCAGCCGGCCCATGGCGGCCAGGCTGTACCAGACGTGCTCGTTGAACTCGCCGTGGTCGTGGCCATCCCCGCCCGAAGACGCCGCCGGCGCCGCTTCGTCCGTGGCTTCGCCTGCGGCCTCTTTCGGATGGGCCAGGCCGGAAAGTTCGACGGCGTTCAGCACGTTGTGCGCGTCAATGCTGCTGTCGTTCACCAGGGTGTGGAGAAACTCGTCGTAGCCTCCGCCGTTTTCCACCACGAGGTCCGCCTTGGAGACGGCCAGCCTGTCCTGGGCGCTGGCCTCGTAGGAGTGCGGGTCCTGGCTGGTCTTGTTGATGATGGCGGTCACGTTCACTTTGTCACCGCCCACCGCCTTTGCAATGTCCCCGTAAACGTTGGTGGAAGCCACCACGTTGATTCCGTCGGGCGCGGTCCCGCCAGAGGCCTCGGGCTGGGGGCTGCATGCGCTGAGCAGCAGGCCAAGCCCGGCAAAGAGTGCAAGGGACGTTCGGGCGGCGGAACGGCGCACGTAAACCTCGGTTCAGTGGTTGTGGGATCGCAGGGGAACCACTAAAGCCTATACCTAAATAGGAATGATTCCTATTTAGGTATAGGTCTGAGGAAGCCCTGCCACCGCATCATTGTGACAGGGACCCTCACCCAGCGCTCCCCTGCGACACCGTCTGCAGGCCTGCTAGGCGCCGTTGGGCTGGCCCAGGCGCCGCACGCCCCTGGCCTGTGTGGCGTCACGGATTTCACCCACTAGCTGTTCGATCACGTCCTCGAGGAACAACACACCTTTGGTGTTTCCGTCCGGCCCGATGACGCGTGCCAGGTGCGAACCTGTTCGCTGCATCACCGACATGGCCTTTTCAATTTCATCGTCCAGGGCGAGGTTGGCCAGGGACCTGATCCGGCTTTCGGCAATGGGCCGTTCGTATGCAACCTCTGGGATGGACAGGACGTCCTTCACGTGGAGGTAGCCGTAGAGCATGTCGTCGTCGTCGAGCATCGGGAACCGGGAGAATCCGGTACGGCTCACGGCCTTCTCGAACTCCACCGGCGTGGTGGCGGCCTTCAGCATCACCAGTTTTTCAAGTGGAACCATGATGTCAGCGGCGTTGTACTCGGAAAATTCGAGCGCGCCGGTAATCAGGCCCGCATCGTCATCCACCAGCCCGTGGCGGGTGGACTCCTGCACAATCGACTGCACTTCCTCCAGCGTGAAGGAGGAGTTCACCTCATCCTTGGGCTCAATACGGAGCAGCTTGAGAATGTGGTTGGCGGACCAGTTCAGGACGGAGATGACCGGGTTCACCAACCGGGCGATAAACATCAGCGACGGGGCAAGGAACAGCGCTGCCTTATCCGCCACGGACACCGAGATGTTCTTGGGCACCATCTCACCGAAAGTTACGTGCAGAAACGTTACGAGCATCAGCGCCACGGCAAAGGCCGCCACATCGGCGATCTCCATGGGCAGGCCCAGTGTCTCCAGCGGCACCGCCAGCAGGTGGTGGATGGCCGGCTCTGCCACCAGAAGGATCAGCAGCGAACAGACCGTGATACCCAGCTGGGCACAGGCCAGCATCAGCGAAACGTTCTCCATGGCCCGCAAGGTGGTCTGCGCGCGTTTGGAACCCGCTTCGGCCAACGGCTCGATCTGGCTGCGGCGGGCGGACATCACGGCGAATTCAGCGGCCACAAAAAACGCGTTGCCGAAAAGGAGGACAACCAGCCACAGTATTCCGGCCCAGTCGCTCATCGTTCGGTCCTGTCGTTTTTAGTCCTGCCGTTGTTCTGCCTGCCGTTGGTCGTCCTGTCGCCAGGGTCCGCTGCCTCAGGCTCCGGCGCGGACGGACGGAAGCAGATCCGGTCGATCCGCCGGCCGTCCATCCTGGTGACGCTCAGAGTTCCGCCCTCCACGGCGACCGTGTCCCCGACAACAGCGATGCGGCCGAGCTTGCTCATCACATAGCCGCCCACTGTTTCGTACGCTGCCTCGTCAGGGACGCTCAGGCCGGGAATCTGCTCGGAGAGTTCATCCGGGCGGAGCAGTCCAGGGAAGTACCAGTCACCGGAAGCGCTCTGGAGCAGGCCAGGACGGACCTTGTCGTGCTCATCGGCCACCTCGCCCACGATTTCCTCCACGAGGTCCTCGAGGGTGGCGATTCCTGCGGTTCCGCCGTATTCGTCCAGTACCACCGCCAACTGAAGGTTGCCCTCGCGCAGTTCAGCCAGCAGGGCATCAAGGTGGATGGTCTCCGGGACGCGGAGCACTTCGGTCATGATGGCCCCGGCTTCAAGGTTCTGCCGGCGGTCCCACGGCACTGCCACTGCCTTCTTGACGTGGACCAGGCCCTTGATGTCGTCCGCCGACTCACCAATGACGGGGAACCGTGAATATCCCGTGCGGCGCGCCGCCGCCAGGATGTCGGACACCGGCTGGTCCGCCTCGATGGTTTCCACGCGGATGCGGGGAGTCATCACGTCGGCGGCAGTGCGCGTGGAGAAATTCAGTGTGCGCGCCACGAAGTTGGCCGTACCGGCGTCGAGCGTTCCCATCGCAGCCGAGCGCCGCACCAGGGATGCCAGCTCAGCAGGGGTCCGCGCACCGGAAATTTCTTCCTTCGCTTCCAGCCCAAAAACGTTCAGGACCCTGTTGGAGAAGCCGTTGAGGACCACGATGGCGGGTTTGAACACGGCAGTGAAGACCAGTTGCGGCCTGGCCAGGGCTCGGCCCATCGGAAAGGACAAGGCGATGGCCATGTTCTTTGGCACCAGTTCGCCCAGGAGCATGGAGAGCAGGGTGGCAAGCACCATTGCCAGGACCAGGGAGATGGAAGCCACTGCAACATCCGGAAGTCCGACGGCGGCCAGCGGGGCTTCCAGGAGCTTGCCCACCGAGGGCTCCATCACGTAACCGGTCAGCAACGTAGTGAGCGTTATGCCCAACTGGCAACTGGAAAGCTGCGTGGAGAGCGACTTGAGGCAGGCGAGCAAAGGAATGGCGCCGTCGTCGCCGTCGTCAATGGCCCGTTGGACCGTTGCCTGGTCCAGTGCAATGAGTGAAAATTCGACGGCGACAAAAAAGCCCGTGCCGGCGATCAGCAGCAATCCGGCTGCGAGGAGAAGCCATTCCATTCAGCATCCCGCCTGGACAGCGGTGGCCATGGATCTTGGCTGGGTAGTCAGGGAGTCATCAGTAAAGGACCCGCGCCAGGAATATCGGTCCGGCGGAGGGTGGTCAGCCGAGGCCGACGCAGTATCCTTTGCAGCTCCTGCCGGCAATGCCAGCGAATGGTGATGGGCGCGTGTTCGGGGTTTGCCGGCTCTTCGGGTGGACTGTGCGGCGCTGCTTACGCCCCGCTGACAGCCCCCAGGCCGGCACCTAGATTTACTGTCCATAAGAATTTCAGTCTACAGGAGCGAGTCCCCGGTCCTGCGAGCCTGGCAGGTGCTCCCGTCCGCCATATTCGGCCCTTTTTACGTCTCATCATGATTTGGGTCACCCTTATTGGCAGTTACCACAAGATGCTCACTAGACTGGCAATGGTCTGGGTTCAGAGGACGCAGAGACCGGTTGAAACGTAGTGCTGAGGGCACCGTGGGCCGGAGAGAAATCAAACTCATGGAAGAGGCGTATTTCAAGTGCCAGAGCAGCCTAGCCACCGTCTACCAGAGGAATTTGGCGGAAACGAGTGGCTCGTTGACGAACTGTACGAGCAGTACCAAAAGGATAAGAACGCTGTTGACGCCAAATGGTGGCCGCTGTTTGAATCCTTCGGCTCGGGCAGCAGTTCTTCTTCCAACGGAAATTCGGCGCAAGCCACTGCCCACCCCGCAACCAGGGAGATGCCGGTCGTGAACGCGGCTCCTGCAGCACCGGCAGCGCCGCCGGCCGCGGCACCGCCCGCTCCGCCGTCGGCCCCGCCCGCCTCCGCGGCACCTGCCGCCCCCGCTGCCGTCAAGAAAGCCCCCGCCACCGTCGCCCGCGATGGTGGAAAAAAGACCGAGTCCGGCACCGGTTCGCAGCCCATCCCCGCGCAGCTGCCCAAGAACGTCAAGGCCCCCACCGCCCCCGAAGAGGACGTTGTGTCCATCCTGCGCGGACCGGCCAAGGCGATCGCCACCAACATGGTCACCAGCCTTCAGGTGCCCACCGCAACCAGCGTCCGGGCCATCCCCGCCAAGCTGCTGATCGACAACCGTGTTGTCATCAACTCCAACCTGGCACGCGCCCGCGGCGGCAAGGTCTCCTTCACGCACCTGATCGGCTACGCCGTCATCCGCGCGCTCTCGCAGTTCCCCTCGATGAACGTCTACTACGACGAGGTGGACGGCAAGCCCGTCGCCGTCCAGCCGGCACACGTCAACTTCGGCATCGCCATCGATATGCCCAAGCCCGACGGAACCCGCCTGCTGATGGTGCCGAACATCAAGAAGGCGGAAACCCTCAACTTCTCCGAGTTCTGGCACACCTACGAGGACCTCATCAAGCGCGCCCGCAACGGCAAGCTCACGGCCGAGGACCACCAGGGCACCACCGTTTCCCTGACCAACCCGGGCGGCATCGGCACTGTGCACTCGGTGCCCCGCCTCTCCAAGGGCCAGGCAGCCATCATCGGCGTCGGCGCGCTGGACTACCCCGCAGAATTCCAGGGTGCCAGCGAGAAGATCATCGCCCAGAACGCCATCAGCAAGGTCCTGACCCTGACCTCCACCTACGATCACCGGGTGATCCAGGGTGCCGGCAGCGGGGAGTTCCTGAAGCTGGTCCACCAGCTGCTCCTCGGTGCGCAGAACTTCTACGACGAGATTTTCGAGTCCCTTCGCATCCCGTACGAGCCGGTGCGCTGGAGCGCGGACAAGCAGGTTGATCCGGCCGACGAGATCAACAAGGTCGCCCGGATCCAGCAGCTGATCCACTCCTACCGCGTCCGCGGCCACCTGATGGCGGACACCGATCCGCTGGAATACGTTCAGCGCAAGCACCCGGACCTTGACGTACTCACCTACGGCCTGACCCTGTGGGACCTGGACCGCGAGTGGCCCACCGGCGGTTTCGGCGGCAAGTCCATGCTCAAGTTCCGCGACATCCTGGGTGTCCTGCGGGACGCCTACTGCCGCACCACCGGCATCGAGTACATGCACATCCAGGAGCCTGCCGAGCGCAAGTGGTTCCAGGACCAGCTCGAACACCCGTACTCGAAGCCCAGCCGTGAAGAGCAGCTGCGCATCGTCTCCAAGCTGAATGCTGCCGAAGCATTCGAGACGTTCCTGCAGACCAAGTTCGTGGGCCAGAAGCGCTTCTCCCTTGAAGGCGGCGAGTCCCTGATTCCGCTGCTGGATGCCATCATGTCCGACGCCGCCGATGACGGCCTGGACGAGGTCGCGATCGGCATGGCCCACCGTGGCCGCCTGAACGTGCTGACCAACATCGCCGGCAAGACCTATGCACAGGTGTTCCGCGAATTCGAAGGCACCCAGGATCCCCGTTCGGTCCAAGGCTCCGGCGACGTCAAGTACCACCTGGGTACCGAGGGCACGTTCACCTCGGACAACGGCAAGGAGACCAAGGTTTACCTGGCTGCCAACCCGTCCCACCTCGAAGCTGTGGACCCGGTCCTCGAGGGCATCGTCCGTGCGAAGCAGGACCGCCTGGACCAGGGCGAGTCCTTCCCGGTGCTGCCCATCGTGGTGCACGGTGACGCCGCTTTCGCCGGCCAGGGCGTGGTTGCTGAAACCCTGAACCTGTCCCAGCTGCGCGGCTACCGCACCGGCGGAACCATCCACATCGTGGTCAACAACCAGGTTGGCTTCACCACGGCTCCCTCCTCGTCACGCTCGTCCACGTACTCCACCGACGTTGCCAAGATGATCCAGGCCCCGGTGTTCCACGTGAACGGCGACGACCCCGAGGCTGTGGTCCGCATTGGCCAGCTCGCCTACGAGTTCCGCCAGCGGTTCCACAAGGACGTTGTCATCGACATGGTCTGCTACCGCCGCCGCGGGCACAACGAGGGCGATGACCCCTCAATGACCCAGCCGCTGATGTACAACCTGATCGAAGCCAAGCGTTCGGTGCGCAAGCTCTACACCGAGTCGCTCATCGGCCGTGGTGACATCACCGAGGAAGAAGCCGAGCAGCTGCTTCGCGACTACCAGGAACGGCTGGAGCGCGTCTTTGCTGAGACCCATGCAGCCCAGACTTCCCCGATTCCGATCATCACGGCGGACTCTGCAGCCGTGTCCGACATCGAGCGGCCCATCGCCCAGCAGTCCGATTCCAGCACCAACGCGCCGGTATCGACTGCCATTTCCGCTGACACACTGGCCCGGATCGGCAAGGCGCATGTGGAGATTCCCGAGGGCTTCACCGTCCACGCGAAGCTCAAGCAACTGCTCGAGAAGCGTGAGCAGATGTCCCGTGAAGGCGGCATCGACTGGGGCTTTGGCGAGATCGCAGCCTTCGGCTCGCTGATCATGGAAGGCGTGCCCGTCCGCCTGGCCGGCCAGGACTCCCGCCGCGGCACCTTCGTGCAGCGCCACGCCGTCTTCCACGACCGCGCCAACGGAAAGGAATGGCTGCCCCTGGGCAACCTCTCCGACGACCAGGCCAAGCTGTGGATCTACGATTCGCTGCTGTCCGAATACGCGGCCATGGGCTTCGAGTACGGCTACTCGGTGGAACGCCCCGACGCCCTCGTCCTCTGGGAAGCCCAGTTCGGCGACTTCGTCAACGGCGCCCAGACCATCATCGATGAGTTCATCTCCTCGGCCGAGCAGAAGTGGGGCCAGCGGTCCTCGCTGGTGCTGATGCTGCCGCACGGCTACGAGGGCCAGGGCCCGGACCACTCGTCCGCAAGGATCGAGCGCTTCCTGCAGCTGTGTGCCGAAGAGAATATCATCGTGGCCAACCCCACCACGGCCGCCTCGCACTTCCACCTGCTGCGCCGCCAGGCTTACAGCCGTCCGCGGAAGCCGCTGATCATCTTCACGCCCAAGCAGCTGCTGCGACTCAAGGCTGCCGCCTCGTCCGTGGAAGACTTCACGAACGGCACTTTCCGCCCGGTGATCCCTGAGCATGAGCAGCTGGCCGCAGACGCCGTCGAACGCGTCCTGCTGGTCTCCGGCCGCCTCTACTACGATCTGCTGTCCACGCGGCAGAAGACGGGCGACACGACCACGGCGATCGTCCGGGTGGAGCAGCTTTACCCGCTGCCGCACGCGGAGATTGCTGCCGAACTGGCCAAGTACCCGAACGCCGAGGTTGTCTGGGCGCAGGATGAGCCTGCCAACCAGGGGCCGTGGCCGTTCATCGGGCTGAACCTTCCGGACGCACTGGACCGCAAGGTGCGCCTCGTGTCGCGCCCCGCCTCGGCGTCCACCGCTGCGGGTTCCATGAAGCGCCACGCCGCGGAGCAGGATGCCCTGCTGAAGCAGGCATTTGCACGGTAGTAATCAATAAGGCTGCCCGGCCGGACGTCGAAATACCAGACTCCGGCCGGGCGGTTCTGTTTAATGGGATGGACAGCGCCTGCCCGGACAGGGAAACATTCCCGGGCGGCGGCCGGCAGGCACCGAAGTAAAGAGGAACGTGTGGAAGACAGGAAGCTGCGTATCGCAGCTGTAGGAGATGAACTGCTGGCCGGACTGGGTGACCCCCGGGCGCTGGGCTGGCTGGGCCGCGTACTGGCCCGCACTCCCCAGGACGGGATGGTCCTGGAAAGCTACGCACTTCCCTGCCCGCAGGAAGGTACGGAGGGCCTGGCCGCCCGCTGGCTGGAGGAGACCGGCCGGAGGTTCAACAGCCAGTACGAGAACCGCCTGGTCATCGGCCTGTCCGGCCGGGATATTGAATTCGGCCTGTCCACGGCGCGCAGCCGGCTTAACCTGGCCAACATTCTCGATTCTGCCTCCCAGAACCGGCTGGAGGTGTTTGTTGTCGGGCCGCCGCCCACCCTCGACCCGGCCCAGAACCGGCGCCTCGACGAGTTGAACACTGCTTTCGCTGACGTCACCACCCGCCGCAAGCACCTCTACGTGGACACCTTCTCCCCGCTCCTGAACCACGAGCAGTGGCGCCAGGACCTTGCGGCCAACGGGGGCACGCCCGGGCAGGCGGGCTACGGCCTGATGGCCTGGCTGGTACTGCACCGAGGCTGGTTCCAGTGGCTGGGGATGGCAGCGCCAGAGTAGCGTTTCTTCGCGATATATCTTGAAGTCCTCCCGCTCCGGGGGTACTTTGGTCAAACACGATATATCGTCTTTGGAGGAACCATGGCTGGAACAACACCTGACCAGAACTGGGATGTCACGGGCGCGGAGACAATCGACGTCGGCTCTGTCGCATCACTGAAACTGGGGATGGTCCGTGGCCGGTTCGATGTAGTAGCCCACGAACAGCCCTACACCCGGATCGAGATTTCCGAAGTGCAGGGCGACCCCGTGGCTGTTTCGCTGCAGGACGGCCGGCTGGAGGTCCGGCACCAGCTGCACGGACCGCAGGGCTGGTTCAAGAACCTCATGGGAACGGTGAACCATCACAGTGAAAACTACGCCGTCATCAGCATTGCCTTGCCTGCCACCGTGGAGGTTGAGGCAGGCACGGTCAGCGGTGACGGCCTGGTGTCAGGAATGGCCTCCCGTACACGCCTGAACACCGTCTCAGGTTCCGTCATGGCCGACGGCACCGACGGCGAACTGTTCATCACCACTGTGAGCGGCGAAGTCAGCGCCCGGAACCACAGCGGTGTCCTCACTGCCAAGACCGTCTCAGGCGAGGTCACCGCTTCGGGGCACTTCAGCCACATCCGCGCCAACACAGTCAGCGGCGATATGAACTTCGACCTCTTGGATTTCACCCAGGATTTCGGCGCCAATTCAGTTTCCGGTAACCTCACCATCCGGATCCCCCACGACGTCGGCGTGGATATCGTCGCCAAATCGGCCACCGGAGCAGTGGTGATCGGCAACCAGCAGTACCACGTCACGGGCGGCAAGGTGGAGACAATTGCCGGCCCGGACGCCAAACTTATGCTGGTCAGGACCAATTCTGTATCGGGCAAGACCTCCATCCTGCACAGGGCGCCCGGCGAGGCGAACGGAAACACCATGGGGTCTGCGGAAGAACGGCACTGATGCCTGCTGTCTTTGCCCACGGCGCCCTGCGGCTTTACCTGCTTGCCCTCCTCGAATCGGGTCCAAAGCACGGCTACGAACTGATCAAGGCACTCAAGGAACGGTTTGGCGGGACCTATTCCCCCAGCGCCGGAACCATTTACCCCCGGCTCGGGAAACTGGAGGAAGAGGGCCTGGTGGTCACCGAAACCTCAGGCCGCCGGACCAACTACCGCATCACGCCGGCCGGCCTGGCGGAACTCAACCTGCGCCGTGAGGAACTGGCAGGAGTAGAGAAGGAAATCTCTGCGTCGGTGCGCCGGCTGGCAGACAACCTTCGTGAGGATATCCGCAGCAACATGCGCGGGCTCAGGGCCGACCTCGCGGCCACCGCCGAGGCCGCCCGCGCCGGTGCGGCGTCTGCCGCGTTCACGGCCCTCAAAGGCGGCCCGGCGTCAGACAGCAAAGGCTCACTCAAGGAAGCCGAGCTGATGCTCCAGGCTTTCCGGGATGACCTTCGCGCCGAACTCCGGGTACAGGCAGGCAAGCAACCCCTGAATCCCGTGGTTCTGGAAACGCTTCGGACCGTGCTGGAGCAGGCGGGCATCGCCATCCGCAACTCACTTCGGAACTAGTCTGCCGGAGCCTTCCCCGCTCCCGGCACGGGCGAAGCCTCCTTGAACCCCAGGTCACGCGGCGGTCGCCGGTTCGCGGGGCATCAGATCATGTGGGAGACTTGAGGGCAGCTCTTTTTGAGTACCAACAGTAAGGAGGCCAGCTATGAGCAAGCGTGCACGCAAACGTCGTGACCGTAAGCGTGGCGGCGCGAACCACGGGAAGCGCCCCAACACCTAGGCACATGCCAGGTATAGCGGTTACAGCAAAGGACCCCGGAAGCCATTCGGCTTCCGGGGTCCTTTGTACTTAATCGGGGTTCCGGGGTGGCGGCCTGCGCATCCGGTAGTACTGTGCGTCCGCTACTGGCTACGCATCCACTGGACGGATCGAGTGGATCCGGTCCAGGATGGCGTTCTTCAGGTTGTCCGGAGCAGCTTCGGTGCAGGAGCGCTTGACCATGTTGCGGATAACGCACTCAAGGTCGTACTGCTCCGTGCACTCCGGGCACTCATCAAGGTGCGTCTTGATTTCCGTGATGTCTTCACGTGTCAACGCGCCGTCAAGGTACTCGTAGATGCGTTGCATCCGGGTATCGTCGCAGTCGCCCAATCCCTGGCAGTCGCTCATTTCCTGTTCTCCTGTTGTGTGCTTTCCGCCGCATCCGGTGCAACTGCGGCTGTTTTGAATCCCCGCTCGGCGGCGTATTCCGCGAGCATGTCCCGCAACATTCTCCGGCCGCGGTGGAGCCGGGACATCACTGTTCCGATGGGGGTGTTCATGATGTCTGAGATTTCCTTGTACGCAAACCCTTCAACGTCCGCGAAATACACCGCAAGGCGGAATTCTTCGGGGATGGCCTGAAGGGCGCGTTTGACGTCCGAATCCGGCAGGTGATCCAGCGCCTCCGCCTCAGCGGACCGCAGTCCGCTGGAGGTGTGTGACTCAGCGCGCGCCAACTGCCAGTCCTCGATGGTGTCCGAGTTGGACTGGAGCGGTTCGCGCTGCCGCTTGCGGTACAGGTTGATATAGGTGTTCGTCAGGATCCGGTACAGCCAGGCCTTGAGGTTGGTTCCCGGCTTGTACTGGTGGAACGCGGAAAAGGCCTTGGTGTAGGCCTCCTGGACGAGGTCCTCTGCATCGGCTGGGTTCCGGGCCATCCGCATGGCCGCCGAGTACAGCTGATCGACGTACTGCATCGCGTCGCGTTCAAACCGGACACGGCGGTCCTCCGCGGATTCCGTAGAAATGTTGACCGCTTCTTCGGTTGCTTCCGCAGACTGCCCGGAGTCTTCCGCCGGCTCTGCCAGCTCGGGCCGGGTATCAGCGCTGCTCTTGGCTTCGTTCTGCGAAGCCTCATACATGGCCGAAACGGCCGGATCCAAGGTGCTCATTGCCTTCAAGTCTACTGTCAGGCTATGCGCACGCGGCGGACCATACTCAGGGGGTTCAGCCCCCATCGAGTGAGTAGCCACCGGTCCTGCTGCTTCGATTCCGTCCAACACCCGCCTCAAGGGCCAACTCCACTCTGTTGTCCGGTGCTTTGTCTTGTGGGCCCCCGCTTTCCAGGCCCAGTTTCCATAACCTGCGGCTTCAGGCAAATATTCCCCAAAAGTGCAAGACTAGAACGGACTCCGCCGCACCAGACGCGGTTCGTCCACCCAGGAGGAAATCCATGTCCTTTGTCCGCACACTCGCACGGCCCATGCTGGCTTCCAGTTTTGTACTTGCCGGAATGGATAAGCTCAAAAATGCCGACGATACCGCGCAACAGCTCTCACCCCTGCTGAGCAAGGCAGCGGCGGCGCTGCCTTTCCAGACGGATGAGAAGACACTGGCCCGGATCATCGGCGGCACTCAGGTGGGCGCCGGCGTCCTGTTCGGGCTGGGAAAGTTTTCCCGTCTTTCGGCCACCGTGCTGACTGTGGTTTCCATGCTCAATACGTTCGTCGAATGGCGCAGCGCAGACATCAGCAGCAAGGAGGGCCGCGCGAACCGCCGCAGCCAGCTCCTGAAGAACCTGTCCCTGAGTGGAGGGGCATTGCTTGCCTCCGTGGACACTGCAGGAAAGCCGGGGCTCGCTTGGCGCGCCGAGCATCTGGCGGCTGACGCGAGGAAGGGCGCCGCGCACCTCGCGTCGGATGCCCGCAAGACCACCAACAAGAAGCTGCACAAAGCCGACAAGGTTGTACGCCGCGCCGTCGAACACGCCACGGGGGCATAAGCAGCACATGACCGCACCAGCCGCCGCCCGGGACAACACCGGAGCGTCCCTTCCCCACTGGCCCGCCCCCTTCGCGCACCGCCCCGTGAATGCCACGGTCACCGTGCCCGGCTCAAAGTCGTTGACCAACCGGTACCTGGTGCTCGCCGCCCTGGCCGACGGCCCGTCGCGGCTGCGCGCTCCGCTGCACTCCAGGGACTCGGCACTGATGATCGAGGCGCTCCGCCAGCTTGGCGCCACCATCACCGAAGTGCCGGGGGACGGTGCCTTCGGGCCGGACCTTGAGGTCCTCCCGATCGCCGCGGACGGGACACCGTCCGCAGCCACGATCGACTGCGGCCTCGCCGGAACGGTGATGCGGTTCGTGCCGCCGCTGGCTGCCCTGCGCAATGGCGCCAGCCTGTTCGACGGCGACCCGCATGCCCGGAAGCGGCCCATGGGAACCATCATCGAAGCGCTGAAGGCGCTGGGAGTGGCTGTTTCCGCCCAGGACGGCGGCACGCCGTCGTCCTTGCCGTTTGTAGTGGAAGGCTCCGGCGAGGTCCGGGGCGGCCACCTGGTCATCGACGCCAGCGCCTCGTCGCAGTTTGTCTCGGCCCTGCTGCTGGTGGGCGCAAGGTTCACCGAGGGGCTGCACCTGGAGCACGTCGGCAAACCGGTGCCGAGCCTGGATCACATCAACATGACAGTTGCCGTGCTGCGCGGCGCCGGGGTTGTGGTGGACGATTCTGTCCCGAACCACTGGGTTGTTGCTGCCGGTCCTATCCGTGCCTTCGACCAGCAGATCGAGCAGGACCTGTCCAATGCCGGCCCGTTCCTTGCCGCCGCACTGGCGTCCGGCGGAACCGTCCGGATTCCGGGCTGGCCTGAACAGACGCAGCAGGTAGGGGATTTGTGGCGCAGCATCCTGGCGGAGATGGGTGCCGATGTCAGCCTGCGCGACGGCGTCCTCACCGTCACAGGCGGAGCGGACATCAAGGGTGCCGATTTCGCGGACACCAGCGAACTGGCGCCTACGGTCGCCGCGCTCTGCGCACTGGCCACCACCCCCTCCCGGCTCACCGGCATCGCGCACCTGCGCGGACACGAGACGGACCGGCTGGCAGCCCTCGTTACCGAAATCAACCGCCTGGGCGGCGACGCCGAGGAGACCAGCGACGGGCTGGTGATCCGGCCCGCGAAGCTGCATGCCGGCGTCGTACACAGTTACGCGGACCACCGCATGGCCACGGCCGGAGCCATCCTTGGCCTGGCCGTGGAGGGCGTCCAGGTGGAGGACATCGCCACTACCGCCAAGACCATGCCCGATTTTCCCCGGCTGTGGGCGGACATGCTGGCCCAGACCGGTGTTTCCAGTGCAGTTTCGGAAGGTTCAGCCGGTGGCGCGGAGCACTGACTCCTGGGACGAGTCGGATGTCCGCATCCGGCCCAGCAAAAAAGGTTCCAGGCCCCGGACCAAGGACCGGCCCAGCCACGACGACGCCGTCACCGGCCGCATCGTCACAGTTGACCGCGGCCGGTACACGGCAGTGGTGGGCGAGGACTCCGGCAACGAGCGCGTGGTCATCGCCGCCCGGGCACGTGAGCTGCGCCGCAACCCGGTGGTGGCGGGCGACTTCGTCTCGCTCGTGGGAGACGTTTCCGGCGACCCCAACACCTTGGCCCGGCTGGTGAAAATCCAGGAACGTAAAACCCTCCTTCGCCGCAGCGCTGATGATACCGATCCCGTGGAACGGGCTGTCGTGGCCAATGCGGACCAACTGGTGATTGTGGTGGCCGCGGCCAACCCGGAGCCGCGCACCGGCTTCATCGACCGCGCCCTGGTGGCTGCGTACGACGCCGGGATCGAGCCGATCCTGCTGGTCACCAAGGCGGACGTCAAGGATCCGGCGGAGCTGTTGTCCAACTACACGCACCTGGACTTCCCGGTCATTATCAGCCGGACGGCGGACTCCGCGGCGTCCGGTATCGACGCCCGCTCTGATGACGGATTGTCAGCCCGGCTGGACAGTAACGCAGTGGCGGAGCTGCGGGGCTACTTGGACGGAAAAGTCACCGTAATGCTGGGGCATTCGGGCGTGGGCAAGTCAACCATGGTGAACGCACTGACGGGGGCCGAGCGAGCAACCGGCGGGGTGAACGCCGTGACGGGCCGCGGCCGCCACACGTCCTCGTCAGCCCTGGCGCTGAGGTTGTCGGACGCGCCGGCGGGCAGCTGGATCATCGACACCCCGGGCATCCGCTCCTTCGGCCTCGCCCACGTGGACCCGGACCGCATCCTGCGTTCCTTCCCGGACCTCTTCCCCGGCATTGAGGACTGCGAGCGGGGCTGCAAGCATACTGCCACAGCTGTGAACTGCGGCCTGGATGCCTGGGTGGAAGGCGGCCATGCCGGAGCCACGGGTGTTGCCCGGCTGGCCTCGCTGCGCAGGCTCCTCGGCACCGATCCCCGGATGGAGGCCCAGGAGGCCAAGGAGCTTGGCAGCGTCAACTGACAGTGCCGATCTCCCAGCAGAACCGCGCGCAGACGGTAGTTTGGAAGCATGATCCAACCCGCTTCAAGCTACAACGATGACCTGCGCCTGGCCCATGTGCTGGCCGACTCCGTGGATGACCAGACCATGGGCCGTTTCAAGGCCCTGGACCTCCAGGTGGAGACCAAGCCTGACCTGACGCCGGTCACGGACGCGGACAAGGCCGCCGAAGAAGCCATCCGCGGCCAGCTGTCCCGTTCCCGCCCGCGCGACGCCGTGCTGGGCGAGGAGTTCGGCAGCACAGGGCACGGGTCGCGCCGCTGGATTATCGATCCCATCGACGGCACCAAGAACTTTGTCCGCGGCGTCCCGGTCTGGGCCACCCTGATCGCGCTGGTGGATGAAGGCGAACCGGTGGTGGGCGTAGTCAGCGCGCCGGCCTTGGGCAAACGCTGGTGGGCGGCCAAGGGCATGGGCGCCTACATGGGCCGTTCGCTCGCCGCGGCCACCCGGCTCCGGGTATCCAATGTGTCCAAGCTTTCCGACGCTTCCCTTTCCTATTCCAGCCTGGGCGGTTGGAAGGAACGCGGCAGCCTGGAGAACTTCCTGGGCCTCACCGAGGATGTGTGGCGGACCCGGGCGTACGGCGACTTCTGGTCCTACTGCATGGTGGCCGAGGGCTCAGTGGATATCGCCTGCGAACCTGAACTGAACCTGTACGACATGGCGGCACTGGTACCGATCGTGGTGGAAGCCGGCGGGCGCTTCACATCCCTGGAAGGGGAAGACGGGCCCTTCGGCGGCAACGCCCTGGCCACCAACTCCATCCTGCACTCCGAGGTGCTCCGCAGGTTGAACCCGGAGCTGGACGACCTCCTGTAACAGCAGCATCATCGAAGAATCAGCGGCGGGCGCCTCCTTGGAGAGGTGCCCGCCGTTCTTTTCTTCGGCAAAAGAAGCTCATTCCGGCCAGGCGTAACAAAGCGCTTAACAATCGCCCCGACTTAAAACCTCCCAACCCGATGTTCTACGCTCTTAACCAGGTCACGAGTGCCAGCGCGAAACCCCGGTTTGCTGGCCGGCAACCCTCCAACCGCGGTGGGGTGCCCCGGGTGACGACCAGGCCGGTCCGGAGCGGATGCGGCAAGCGCGGATTCCCGGGAGCGGGAGTCCTTCTGAAGTGAGGTCTTTCGTGACAACTGCCACCGTCTCCCCCAATGCCACCGCCACGTTCGAAGCTGCCGGGTCTGGAACAGCCCAGGCCGGAACCACCTTTGCCCGCCGTGCCGCTGCCGGCCGGCCGCTCGCAGCCGTCACCGGCGCAGAAATCCAGGCGCCGCTGATCCACGGCGGCCACATCCGCTACGCCAACCTTGACTACGGCGCCTCGGCTCCGGCCCTCTCCGTGGTCTCGGCCTACCTGAACGAGATCCTGCCGTTCTACGCCAGCGTCCACCGGGGTGCCGGCTACGCTTCACAGATCAGCACCTCCGTCTACGAAAACGCCCGCAACATCGTCCGCGAGTTTGTGGGCGGCCGCCCGGACGACTCCGTGATCTTCACCCGGAACACCACGGATTCGCTGAACCTGCTGGCCGGCTGCCTGCCGGAAACAGACGGACGGCCCGACGGCGATGTCCTCTACCTGGACATCGAACACCACGCCAACCTGCTGCCGTGGCAGGGCGTCCCGCACCGCAGCATCGTTGCCGCCGACACCATCGCCGGCACCATCGATGCCGTCCGCGCGGAACTGGAGCAGGGCGGGGTGAGCCTGCTCGCCGTCACCGGCGCGTCCAATGTCACCGGCGAAATCCTTCCCATCCGGGCCCTGGCTGCACTGGCCCACGAACACGGCGCACGGATCGTGGTGGACGCCGCCCAGCTGGCACCGCACCGCCGCGTGAATATTGCAGCGGACGACGTCGACTACCTCGCCTTCTCCGGCCACAAGCTGTACGCACCCTTCGGCGCCGGCGTGCTGGTGGGCCGCACGGACTGGCTGGACGCCGGAACGCCGCACCTTGCCGGAGGCGGCGCCGTCAAGGAAGCAAGGCTCGACGGCGTCAGCTGGGCCACCGGCCCGGCCCGCCATGAGGGCGGCTCCCCCAACGTCCTGGGCGCCGCCACGCTGGCACGCGCAACCCAGGTGATCGCCGGGCTGGACCAGGAACAGTGGCATGCCCACGAATCGGCCATCCGGTCTTTCCTGGTGGAAGGCCTGCAGCAGATCGATGGCGTCACCGTCCACCAGATTTTCAAGGACACCAACCCGGATACGGACACCATCGGTGTGGTCAACTTCTCGGTGGAAGGCTACGACGCCGGCCTGGTGGCGGCCTACCTGTCCGCCGAACACGGCGTGGGCCTGCGCGATGGACGTTTCTGCGCCCACCCGCTGCTGAAGCGGCTGGGTCTGCCCTCCGGATCCCTGCGCGCCAGCTTCGGCGTCGGCTCCCGCCTGGAGGACGCCGAACGCCTCCTTGCCGGTATCGCGGCGCTGCGCACCAACGGGCTGGGCTGGGACTACGTGGTGGACGCCGGACGCTGGGTTCCCGCCAACGATACCCGGACCTACCCGCACTGGGCTCCCAACACCCCGGGCACCGCGGGTGCCGCTCCCTGCATCGACGACTAGGCACTTGCGGTAAATTCGGAGGATACCCAAGGGCATCAATCGAAGGAGGGCCACAGGTGGTACGGGGTGGCCCCAAACTTGATCACGGACGGCGGCGGGAGCTCGGCCAGAGCTTCCAGGACGGCGGCGGGCACTACCAGCAGGTCCGGCCGGGTTATCCGCAAGAATCCGCACAATGGCTGGTCCCCGCCGGAGCCCGCGATGCCCTCGACGCCGGGGCCGGCACCGGGAAGTTCACCGAACTCCTGCTCGGCATGGGACTGTCGGTCACCGCCGTGGACCCGTCCGAGGACATGCTCGAGCAGTTGCGCGCGCACTATCCTGACGCCACGGCTGTCCGGGCCACCGCGGAGGCGACCGGACTGCCCGCGGCAGCCTTCGACGTCGTCAGCGTTGCCCAGGCCTGGCACTGGTGTGACGCCCTCGCAGCCAGCACTGAACTGGCACGCGTCCTGCGTCCGCACGGAACCCTGGGCCTGATCTGGAACCAGCTGGACACCTCGGTTCCCTGGGTTCACCGGCTTTCGCGGATCATGCATGCCGGAGACGTTTACAAGCCGGATTTCCGGCCGCACGTAGGGCCGGAGTTCCGCGATCTTGAGGGCCACCTAACGCATTGGCAGGATCGTGTCACCACCACCGACCTTGTGGAGCTGACGAAGTCGCGGAGCTACTACCTGCGGGCCGGTGAAACCACCCGCGCTAAAGTGCTGGCCAACCTCGACTGGTACCTGCACGACCACCTCGGCCACAGCCTGGACGAAGAGCTCGAACTGCCCTACCTCACGCTTACCTGGCGGGCCACCAAAGCATGACCGCCGGCGGTGAACGGGTAGGCTTGGTGCTGTGAAGACCAGCGCGCCCTCCTCCTCCATCGAGGATTACGTCAAGGTCATCTACTCGTTCACCGAATGGCAGGACAAGCCCATCACGTCCTCCCAGCTGGCCCAGCGCCTTGGGGTGGCCAACTCTTCGGTATCTGAAATGGTGCGGAAGCTGAAGGACCAGGGGCTGGTGGACCACAAACCCTACAGCGCCATCACGCTCACGGACCAGGGCGTCCGGCTGGCGCTTTCCATGGTGCGCCGCCACCGGCTGATCGAGACCTACCTGGTCCAACAGCTGGGCTACAAGTGGGACGAGGTCCACGACGAAGCCGAGCTGCTGGAGCACGCCGTCTCTGACACCTTCATTGAGCGTGTGGCAGCCATACTCGGCGACCCGCAGCGCGATCCCCACGGGGACCCGATCCCCACCGCCGAAGGCACGGTCCGGATGCCCCGCGCACACCTGCTGGGTGAGCTGGACCAGGGGCACACCGGCAGGATCACCCGCATCAGCGACGAAAACCCGGACCTGCTCCGCTACCTCTCCGCCGAGGAAATAGACCTCGACGCCGAAGTGGAGGTGGTGGGCCGCAAGCCGTTCGGCGGGGCCCTGGTGGTCAGGATCCGGAACTCGGGCAGGACCAGGGACTATGACCTGGCCGACGAAATCACGTCTGCCCTCTGGGTACACAGCGACCATCCCCACCCGGGCTGCCTGCTCGGGGACGGCTGAATGAATCCTCCCGGCGCGCCTTCGGCCAGCGCCTGGCTTGCTGTTGCTGTTGGGGGCCTGCTCGGTACTGAGCTGCGCTTTGGGCTGGGACTTCTCTTTCCGGATCTTCCGGGGTCCGTGCCGTGGGCCACGCTGTGGATCAACGCTGGCGGAAGCTTTGTCCTGGCGTTGCTGACCACGGTGTGGATGGCCCGGCCGCACACCGCGTTCTGGCTTCGCGCCGGCCTGGGCCCGGGCCTCCTGGGTTCGTTCACCACGTTTTCGGCGGTGGTGTTCGCAGTGGACCAGCTGGCCCGCGCGGGCGCCCACTTTACGGGGATTGCCTACCTGGTGCTGTCGTTGCTGCTGGGGCTTGCAGCGGCCGGTACGGGGTGGCGGTCCGGAAAGGTTGTGGCGGGCTGGTTGGAGGGGCGCGACGGCGGCCGGGTGAGTGGGCGTTCATGGTGACTGCTGCCCTGGTAGGGGTGTTTGGGGTTGCGGGCGCGCTGCTCCGCTTTGCTGTGGACAGCTGGTTCGCGCATCACACGGCATTCCGGGCTGCACGCGGCCTTGAAACTTATGGCTCACGGCCCCTCGGCGCCGGTGCCCGCGGGCCCGGGCGCGGGGAGCGGCTGCACTGGCCGTGGGCCACACTGCTGGTAAACGTCGTGGGGTGCTTCATCATCGGCGCCGCCCACGCAATGACCCTCAAGCTCGGGTTGGCCCCGGAATGGCAGCTCGCACTTGCCACGGGGCTGGCAGGCGGCCTCACCACCTTCAGTTCCTGGACCACGGCCACTGTGCGCCTGCTGACAGAAGCGCGGTTCGGTGCCGCGGCGTTGAACCTGGCCGGCAATCTGGTTCTCGGTTTCGGCGCGGCCGCTGCAGGGCTGGCCCTCGCTTCTTGAGCCGCGGAAGGCGATTTGGCGGGCTCCCGTATCGTGGATGGTGATGATTAGCAGACGTGACGCGGCCATTGCCCTGGATGTACCGATGGAAATGGCGCAACGCCATGGCCTTCCCAAGTGGATGACCGAGGCGGAACTCGGGAAGATCCTGGACAATCCGCCGCCGTGGCTGGTCCAGTCCCGCGCCAACCGAACCGGGAAGCGGCCTGTCTGGGTTCACCTGGAGTGCGCTGTCTGCGGTTACGAGGAAGCGGCACGGCCCAAGAAGTGGTGGCCGGAGTTTACCTACGTGGTGTGCGCGCACCACGATCCGGCGGATGTTCCACCCCTGCGGCAGGGTTACGTCCGCAGCGAGTTCGACGGCGTGGGCACACGTTTCGTGGGCATCGCGGACGTGGCGGGCCAGGACTAAGCCCGGCTACTTTCCGTTGCTGGTCATCTCTTCGGGCACTGCGGTGAGATGGACTTCCTTGCCATCCCGCAGCACTGCGAGCTGGAGTGGTTCGCCAATCGCGTCGGCGAAGAGCAGACGCTGCAGGCTTTCGGCGTCACTGACCGGGCGTCCACCGGCCGCAAGGAGGATGTCCCCGGCGGTCAGGCCTGCTTTGTCTGCCGGGGAACCGGGCAGCACCTCCACCACCCTCAGCGCATCGCGCTGTCCGGTCCTGATCACTGCACTGGGGGTGAGCCGGGTAGGTGTGCTGACCAGGCCCAGGTAGGCCCGCCGTACGCGCCCGTCTGCCAGCAATGCCGCGATGATCCGCCGGGTGGTGGCGTTGATGGGGATGGCCAGGCCCAGTCCCGCGCCGGCCACCGCAGTGTTGATGCCTACGATCCGGCTGTGGGTATCAGCCAGCGCTCCCCCGGAGTTCCCCGGATTGAGTGCAGCGTCCGTCTGGATGACGTCCTCAATCACACGCCGGTTGCCGCCCGCCCATACCGGGATGGCACGGCCAAGGCCGCTCACCACGCCCGCCGTCACTGAACCGGCCAAGCCGAGCGGGTTGCCGACAGCGACCACCAGTTGCCCAACGCGCAAGGATTCAGCAGCTCCAAATTGGGCGGGCGGAATCCGCGGTGCCCTGCCGTGGACCACGGCGAGATCGGACAGGGGGTCTGCGCCTACGAGTTCCAGGTCCATCCGGCTGCCGTCGGCGAAAACTGCGTGCCCGGTGTTTGTGCCCGCCACCACGTGGGAATTGGTCAGGAGGTAGCCGTCCTCGGTAAAAAGCACCGCGGATCCCGCGCCCACCCGGACGCGGCCGTTACGGCGGGCCGCTGACATTTCCAAGGCAGCTACGTGCGGTGTGACCGTGGCGGCCACGCGCATAACTGTCTGCGAATACGAGTCCAGGGCGTCGACGTCGGACGCCTGTGACGCTGGCTCGCTCCCCTGGTTCATGGGGCACCTCCTGGTAGGCGGATCCCGGCGGCATTGCTTGTCCGGGTCCTACCGGTGACAACGATCGGTGGCGGTTGCATAGTCCCCGGTGCGCTACGCCGTCGGTGAACGGGGTGTCCTGGGCCCACTGGCCAGGCTGCCCAGTCCCCGGGCAAAGAAAAACACCCCGGTCCGAGGACCGGGGTGTTTTCTCGATGAACCCCTCCCCTAGGGAGGGATTCATCGCAAATGTGGAGATGGGGGGAATTGAACCCCCGTCCGATGTCGTGTTGTCAGGGCTTCTCCGGGCGCAGTTTGCGTCGGATTTTCTCGGCCCCAGCCATGCCGCAAACAGCTGGCTGATCCGGGCCCAGTCATCTAAGAGTCCCGTTCACCCCGATGACGGAGGTGGACAGCAGTGGCTATCTAAATGACGCCAGGATCCGGGGCGATAGCAACCTCGGGCTGACGGACTGTCTTACTGCTTAGGCAGCAAGAGCGAAGTCAGTGCGCTTAGAATTGGCACTTATTGGTTTGCAGACAGCGTTTACGAGATAATTCTGCATCCTCGGCCCGCTTCACCTGTCGCGACTAACATCGTCGAAACCGATCATCCCCATATTTTGTTACCAAACCGGTGGGCAAGCCCGCCGGACTACCTACTATAACTCATCCTTCAGGGAATTCATTCCAGCCTAGCGCCGGCGGTTGCGCTCCCGCATTTCGCGCTGCGCTTCGCGGTTGTCCTGCTGTTCGCGGAGGGTCTGCCGCTTGTCGTACTCGCGTTTGCCGCGGGCCACGCCGATTTCGACCTTGGCCCGGCCATCAACGAAGTACAACTGCAGGGGAACGATCGTGTAGCCCGATTCGCGCACTTTGTGCGAGATCTTGATAAGTTCCTCGCGGTGCAGCAGCAGCTTCCGGCGGCGCCGTGCCGCGTGGTTGGTCCAGCTGCCCTGGTTGTACTCCGGGATGTGAATGGCTTCCATCCACAGCTCGTCGTTGTAGAAGGTGCAAAATCCGTCCACCATGGAGGCATGGCCCTCGCGCAGGGACTTTACTTCGGTTCCCATCAGCGCGATTCCAGCCTCGTAGGTGTCCAGCACATGGTAGTCGTGCCGGGCCTTGCGGTTGGTGGCCACCACTTTACGGCCACTTTCTTTAGGCAAGGGAAAGCTCCTCAGTTCAAGAATCGGATGTCCTCCAGGCCAGCCGGCGCGGAGTCATACCAGTGTACGGCAGGCTTATGACCCCCTACAGCAGTCCCATCGGGTCCACGGCATTGCCGTTCAGCCAGGTTTCAAAGTGAGCGTGGCAGCCGGTGGAATTGCCGGTGTTGCCGGAGTAGGCAATCAGCTGTCCCTGCGATACCCGCTGGCCGTTCGAGACCACGATGCTGGAGTTGTGGTAGTAGATCGTGTTCAGGGTGTTGCCTTCAACCAGGCCATGGGAGATCTTCACCCGCCAGCCGCCGCCGTCGGCTGAGTTCCAGCCTGAGCTGAAGACCTCGCCCGCTGCCGCCGCATACACCGGCGTGCCGCACGCTGCGCCGAAGTCGATGCCGGTGTGCAGGTAGCCGCCCTGGCCGTAGAAGTCGATGGTTCCGGGGGGCGTTGCACGCCAGCCGAAGCCGGACGTGATGGGGACGCTGCCGTCAAATGGATGCCGGAGGCCAAAGGCCGACGGCGAACCTACCGGCGGCACGAACGGCTGGACGGGGGGCGGCGGCTGGTTCCTCGCTGCCGCGGCCGCGGCCGCTGCTGCTGCGGCTTCCGCCGCGAGCCGGCGTTGCTCGGCTTCCCAGGCCTCGCGCAGTTTCCGGTCGCGCTCCTCGATTTCGGCTGCGACGGCATTCTGGCTGGCCTGGACACTGGCGAGCTGGGACTGGATGCCGGGCTTGGCAGCCTGCAGTTCAGCGTCAAGGCGGGTGGTGTCCGCGATCAGCCGGTCCACCTCGTCCTTCCTGGCAGCTGCCTCGTCCCGGGCTGCTTTCTCCCGCTCAAGGGCGGCGTCAGCCTTGGCCTTCAAGTCCTTGATTTCCGCTTCGACTGCCTGGAGGCGTGCTTCGGAGTTGACGTTGGTGGCGTTCTGCTGGGACAGCTTGTCCATGGCGGCGTTCTGGCTGCGCATGGCCTGGTCCGCAAGATCCATGGTTTCGGTCAGGCTTCCGCCGTTGTTCGAGCCGAAGAACAAGGACAGGTTGGACGGCACTCCCCCGGACTTGTAGGCCTGGGTGGCGATCTGGCCGATCAGCTTCTTGGTATCGGCAATCTTTTGTTTGTCCGTTTCGAGCTGCTGCGTGATTTTGGCCTTGTTCTGCTGGGCCATATCCACACGCGCGGAGAGCGCTTCCACTTCCTTGACTGCCCCGGCAACGCGGCCCTGCGCCTCAAGGAGTGCCTGCTGCGCGCCGGGCAGCTGGCCCTGGTAGATGACCAGGTCCGATGCTGCCTTGGCGATGCGTGAATCAACGAATTCCAGTGACTGCTGAACCCTGGCGGCCTCGGCTTCAAGCGCCTTCTGCTTGTCTTCAAGCTCGTCGGCGAAAGCTGCCGGGGTGGAGGAAGCGAGCCCTGCGGCGAGGACAACAGCGAGCACGGCGCTCATCACGCCGGCGCGTCGGGGCGCCTTGCGCCGGGTTGCCTGCGGGCGCCGCGGGGACGTTGGATCCGTTACGTTCATGGGCATTCCTTGTTCGGTTTGCATACCTAGACCCGAAGGTATCGGCGCAAGGTCAAGAGAGACGAAATTCCCGCCAAGGATCCGCCAAGGATTATCAGTGCCGGTGCCAGGATGAGCGTCTGGCCCGAGGAGATGAAGGCCGTATCCGGGTATTGCTGGGACATGTACTCGCCGAGGAAGAAGTGCGCGACGGCCCACAATGTGGCGGAAGCAAGGGCAGCCCCAATGACTGCCGCAATGACGCCTTCGAGGATGAACGGCAGCTGGATTACTGTCTTTGATGCGCCCACCAGGCGCATGATGCCCGTTTCCCGCCGCCGGCTGAAGGCGGAGAGCCGGATGGTGGTGGCGATCAGCAGGATGGCGCAGACGATCATCACACCGGCGATGCTGACGGCCACCAGTGAGGCTCCGTTCATGACGGAGAACAGCCGTTCGAGCAGCTGCCGCTGGTCAATGACGGTCTCCACGCCCGGCTGGGACGCGAAGGTCTCGCTGATGATCTGGTATTTCTCCGGGTCCTTCATGTTGATCCTGAAAGATGCCGGCAGCTGGTCCGGAGTCACCGAGTCCACGATGGGTGAGTTCGAGAACTGGTCCTTGAAGTGCTTGTAGGCCTCGTCTTTGGACTCGTACTGGAAGTCGTTGATGTACTGGGCCACCGCAGGGGATTCCAGGAGGGAGTTCAGGCTCTGTTGCTGCTCTGCGGTAACGGGCCCGCCGGCGCAACCGGCCGCCGTCGAGCCCTCACTGCACAGGAAGATGGCCACCTGGACTTTGTCGTACCAGTAGCCCTTCATCTGGTTGATCTGCATCTGGAGCATGCCCGCAGCTCCCACGAAGGTGAGCGAGACGAAAGTGACCAGGATGACAGAGACAACCATGGAGAGGTTGCGGCGGAGGCCGCTGCCGATCTCGCTAAGGATGAATGCAAGCCTCATCGCTGTCCCTCGCCTTCGCCCGGCTGTCCGGCGTCGGGGGTCTCCCGGCCGCTTGCGTCCTTGAGCCGGCGTGACTGGCCGACGACGGGAATCATGGAGGTGTACAGTGCCTTGGCCTCGTCGCGGATGACCACGCCGTTCTTGAGCTCCACCACGCGTTTGCGCATTTCGTTGACGATGTCGTCGTCGTGCGTGGCCATCACCACGGTGGTTCCGTTTTGGTTGATCTTGTCCAGAATGCCCATGATGCCCATGGACGTTGTGGGGTCGAGGTTTCCGGTGGGCTCGTCCGCGAGGAGGATCCCCGGCCGGTTGACCACTGCACGGGCTATGGCCACGCGCTGCTGCTCGCCGCCGGAGAGTTCGTGGGGCATGCGGTGCTCTTTGCCCTCCAGGCCAACGGTCTTCAGGACCTCGGGAACGGTGTCACGGATAACGCTGCGGCTCTTGCCGATGACCTGCATGGCGAAGGCCACGTTGGCGAAGACGTTCTTCTGCGGCAGGAGGCGGAAGTCCTGGAAGACGACGCCGATCCCCCGGCGGAGCCGCGGGACGCGCCAGCTGGAGATCTTGGCGACGTTCTGGCCGGCGACGTAGACGGCGCCGGAGGTTGCGCGGTCTTCCTTCAGCACGAGCCGGAGGAAGGTGGATTTGCCGGAGCCTGACGCGCCGACGAGGAAGGCGAATTCGCCGCGGTCAATCTCAAGGTTGACAGAGTCCAGCGCAGGCCGGGCTTTCTGGTCGTAGACCTTGGTGACATTTTCGAATCGGATCATGGCCCTAAGTACCCTGCAGGGCATGGCTGATTCTGATGCAGCCCAGTTCTGCAGCCGGTGCGCGGGTTTTCGTTTGGGGAAAGTTGGGCCCCGGCCCCTCGACTATACGCAGGGCAACCTGTGAATCAGGCTGGTTTCAAGGGGCGTGTCGCTTGAGGCTGCTACTTCTCAGCGTTGCGGTTGTCCGTGCGCCAGCGGATACCGGCGTCGATGAAGTCATCGATTTCGCCATCGAAGACGGCACTGGTGTTGCCCACCTCGTGCTCGGTCCGCAGGTCCTTGACCATCTGGTACGGGTTGAGGACATAAGAGCGCATCTGGTCGCCCCAGGACGCTTTGACGTCTCCGGCCAGCGCTTTCTTTTCGGCGTCTTCCTGCTCTTTCTTGAGGAGCAGGAGCCGGGACTGGAGCACGCGCATAGCGGCGGCACGGTTCTGCAGCTGCGATTTCTCGTTCTGCATGGACACCACGGTGCCGGTGGGAATGTGGGTCAGGCGGACGGCGGAGTCCGTGGTGTTGACGGACTGGCCGCCGGGCCCGGAGGAGCGGAACACGTCCACGCGGATTTCATTGTCCGGGATTTCGATCGAGTCGGTCTGCTCAATGAGCGGGATGACTTCGACGGCCGCGAAGGACGTCTGGCGGCGGCCCTGATTGTCGAAGGGGCTGATCCTGACCAGCCTGTGGGTTCCGGCTTCAACACTGAGAGTTCCAAAGGCGTACGGGGCTTTGACCTCGAAGGTAGCCGACTTCAGTCCGGCTTCCTCGGCATAGGACGTGTCCATGACGGTGGTGGGGTAACCGTGGCGTTCCGCCCAGCGGAGGTACATGCGCATCAGCATCTCGGCGAAATCAGCTGCGTCCACGCCGCCGGCTCCGGCCCGGATGGAAACTACGGCCTCGCGCTCGTCGTACTCACCCGACAGCAGGGTAACAACTTCCAGTTCCTTCAGGGCCTTCTTGATCGACTCAAGTTCGGCTGCCGCATCCGCCATGGAATCGGCGTCGTCCTCGTCCTGTCCAAGCTCCACCAGTACTTCGAGGTCATCGATTCTGGAAACGAGCCTGTTGAGACGCTCCAGTTCAGTCTGCCGGTGTGACAGGCGGGAGGTGATTTTTTGTGCCGCTGCCGGATCGTCCCAGAGATCCGGTTCGCCTGCCCGCTCGCTCAGTTCGGCGATGTCTTCCTTCAGTGCCTCTACGTCGGAAACTCGCTCAATGGATTCGTAGGTGGCGCGAAGGGCGCGGATTTCAGCGGAAAAATCAATATTGGCCATGGTTGTTTAAGCCTACGCTATCCGGGAAGGGCCTGATCCTGGCTGTTGTCCCCTCGGCCTGCAGCACATAGTTCGCACTTTCCGAGCCCTGACCATCAGGGCCGTCAACGGGTGAGCCGGGAGCGTGCGGTGGAGGTCGCCTCGATGGTTATCCCGGCGGGCATCAGGAAGTTCACCACGGGCGGGTGCACTGCGGCCGTGAGCACCACGACGGCGGTGGATCCATCAGGTGTGCCGGTCGTCCCCGCGACGGCGAGCCCGTCAAAGCGCTGCGAGGCGGGGCTCCTCGACACAAAGTCGGCTGCCACGTTCCTGACCCTGGCTGAGCTAAGAACCGCCGACGGACTGCCGCCCTGCGTTGCCACTTCGCCCAGCGTGTAGCTGTCCGCCGCCGCGACGGAGGCGCCGTCGGCCAGGGACAGCAGACGCTTATGTTCGAGGTACACCGAGGAGATTCCGATGACCACGGTAGTCACCAGCAAGGCCAGCACAACGTAGCCAAGGATCATCACCATCATCTGGCCGTCTTCGTTCGTTGGATGTTTTCTCACCGGTACCTGCCCACGAGTTGAGTGGACGACGCCTCCACTTCGCTGGCGTTGAGCCGGAAGTCATCGTTGAAAGGCAGGAACGGGAGCGGCACTGTCAGGTTCACAGTCACCGTGACAGTGCTTCCGGCAGCCTGGCAGTCTGCCGGAGTACACGTTGTTGCCACCCGGGCCCCTTCAGGCGGATGTCCAAAATCGGCCAGCGCTATCGCAACAGCCTGTTCGGCGGCAGCCTGCGCGGTGGCAGCATCAGGCTGGGCTATGTAGACCTTGGCCGCCTGGTCTGCCGCACCGACCACGGCAAAGGAACCGCCCTGGATCTGGCTCATGGTGATGATGAAGTACACCAACGGAACCATCAGCAGGAGCGCGAGAAAGGTGAACTCAACCACGGCGCTCCCCCGTTCGTGCTGGTGGGCGCCCGACTGCCAGCTTCCCGGACTCTGGCATAGGCTTTCCCGCAGCCGGGCGCGGAAGCGAAGCCGGGTGGATTCACGGCTGCATCGCGGCATGGCCCTTCACCTCCAGCATGTCGCGGGGTCCGATAAGTCCGATCACCGGCATCGGCGCGCGGACCGTCACCTCGAGGGTCCGCAGGCCCTGATAGGTGACCTCACTGGTGCTGACTTGTTCCGCAAACCCTGCGTTTAGGGCGGCCTGGATCAGGCTGCGGGTACGTTCCTCGGCATCACCGGCACCACGGTCAGCGAGCGTTCCATAACGGGCCCCCGATGCCGCAGCGTCGATCAACGTATTCCTTACATGCAGGACCAGGGTCAACTGGATAATCGCGAGGAAAAACAAGGTGAGCAGGCTGCCGACGAGGACAAAGTCGACCACGGCCGAGCCCCGCTCGCCGGGCTCGGCTTCCGGCTTGACCCTGCCCTGCGCAAAGCTTTTTCGTCTGCTGTCCAGTGCGTAGCCGGTGGCCCCGCCGCGGGCAGGCGGCGACACAGCCTAGCTTCCGACCTTGTCCATCGCCTGATTGAACATGGCTTCCAGCGCCGGACCTGCGAGCGCCAGCAGCGCGGCAACCAATACTGCCGACATCAACGTGATCATGACCCAGCCAGGAACGTCGCCCCGCTCGGGATTATCGACGTGTTTGGTCCTTCTCAGGGGGCCGCCTACTGGCAGCCGGTCTTGGCTTGTTCCGACCTGCAGTCTCCTACGCTTTCCGGCGCTCACGCGCGGAAGCAGCGCTGCCGTAAGTGACAGGAACAGCACCATGCAGCGAATCCCCATTTTCTCCATCATTTCCGTCCTAATTCCTGCTTGATATTTCGACTGTTGGTTTTTTCTTGATGGATTTTGTCTTGCCGTCAAAATCCGAGGTTGATCGCCGCGATGCCGGGAAAGACCGCAAAGACCACGGTCAAGGGCAACACCCCAAAGACAAGCGGCACCATCATGGCAATCTCTTTCTTTCCCGCGGCCTCCATCAGGTCGCGCTTGGCCGTATCCCGGACGTCCTGTGCCTGCGCACGGAGCACGTCGGCCAAGGGAGTACCCCGCTCGACAGCCACGACGATCCCGTCGACGAACCGGACCAGCGGCGCGAGGTCTGTTCGCGATGAGAATTCCTGGAGAGCCTGGACCAAGGGTTTACCTGCCCTGGTTTCGGCAAGAACCTTCGAGAACTCCTTCGTGAGTTCACCCCTGGCGCTGCGGCAGACGCGGTCCAAAGCGCCAGTGGCGCTCTCCCCTGCGCTGACGGCCAACGCCATAAGTTCAGCAAGGCTTGGGAATTCTGCCATCATCCTCGACTCCCTGCGCTTTATTTGGACGCCCAGCCAGTAGTCGCGAAACATGAAGCCGCCGACGGCACATCCCAGCACGGCCACCGCGGCCAGCAATGGATTAAATCTTCCGGAAGCCGCACCAAGGACAATCAGGGCGATTGAGGCAGCGAACCCGGTCGCTGCCCATAACAGCTGCTCGGCCCGGAAATCCACCGGTGACTTGTTGATTCCGGCCTGGGCCAGTCTTCGAACCGTAGCCCTGGACACCGGGTTTAGCCTGCCAAGTGCGGAAAGTCCGTCGCGCAGCAGCGGGCGAAGAATCCGTTCCAGGGGACCAAAAGGGGTGACGTTCTGGTCCGCGCTGCGGAGCAGCCTTGACTCAAGATTTTGCGATTTCAGCTGCGGCTCGATGCGCTGCGACAGCGTAAGAGCACGCATCCAGGGAGAACGGAAAAGGATGAGCCACACGCCTAACGCCATCACCACTCCGCAGACAACAGCGGGAGGCGAAATATCCATCACCTGAGCACCCTCTCATCCTGCGGCAGCGCACCGATCCGAAGCATGATGGAGTAGCAAACCAGGGAGACGACCAGCCCGCCAAGCAGGACGGCGGCGCCCACTGGAGTGTTGTAGGCCTGCACTGCCTCCGGTCTTGTTGCCAACAGCATCATGACAATCCAAGGCGCTGCAACGGCGAGTCTTGCCGCGTTGATGGTCCAGGACTGCCGTGCTTCCAACTCGCTCCGCGTTCGCGCATTTTCCCGCAGAAACTCTGCCAAAGTCCCGAGGAGCTTGCCAAGGTCCGAGCCACCAACTTCCCGTGTCAGGCGGAGGGCTTCGACGATCCGGTCTGCTACCGGATCAGCGAGCCGGTGCTTGAGTTGGTTGAGTGACGCTTCGAATTGGCCGCCCGCCCGGTAGTCGGCTCCGAAGTCACGGAAAACGTGCCGCAGCTCTTCGGGTCCTTTGTCACCCAGCTGGATCAAGGCTTCCGGAAGCGGCAACCCGGCCCGGATGGCGGAACGCAGGTGGTCCACGACATCAGGCCACAGGGTGCGCAGCAATGCGCTCCTCCGCTTTGCCTTCCAGCGAAGGACGGTGACGGGCAGCCAGGCGCCGAAGAGGCCGAAGCAGAAGGAGATCGGCCACGAACGGGTAACAGCGAAAAAGATCAGGGCGACGAAAAATCCCAGGCCCGCACACGAGCCAAGGAGGCCAGTGGGCGACACTTTCTCGATGCCGGCCCCGGCGAGGAGGTCCGCGAGGCGGCTCGCTTTTTCTTTAGGAACTGCCGGTTTCGGCGACTCCCAGAAGGACCACCAGATCAGGAAAAGCCCTGTTCCGGCCGTAACTCCAAGAAGGGCCGACATCATCGCGCGTCCAGCAGCGCGGCGACGTCATAACCTGCCTTAGAGAACTTCTCCTGCGCGGGCATCGAGCTGGCGCGTGGCTGCAGCGCGCCTTCGATGACGGTGAACACTGGAGATGATTCGATAATCCCGTTCTCCACACGCCGGCCCAGGGAAAGGATTTCGGTAACTTCCCGGCGTCCGTCCGCCCGGCGGCTGCAATGGACCACCAGGTCAATGCAGGACGCGACTGTCGGGAGCACGAAGGCAGAAGATATGTTCTCGCCTGCCAGAAGTGGAAGTGTACAAATTTTCGTGACGGCGTCATGGGCTGAGTTCGCGTGGACAGTGCACATTCCCGGCAATCCTGAATTCAAGGCTATGAGCATGTCGAGGCTTTCGGCTTCCCGGACTTCTCCTACAACCAGCCGGTCAGGACGCATTCGGAGAGCTTCCTTGACGAGCCGGCGCAGTGGAATTTCGCCTTCGCCTTCAAGGTTGGGCTGGCGGCACTGCAAACCGACAACGTCCCGCAAGGGGAACTGGAGTTCAAAGATCTCTTCCACCGTGATGACACGTTCCCGGCTCCCGATGCTCGCTGCGAGGCAGTTCAGCATCGTGGTTTTCCCGGCCTGCGTTGCTCCCGAGACGAGGATGTTCAGGCCGCTGGAAACTGCGGCGCCGAGGAAACGGGCCGCTTGGGGTGTCAGGGTGCCAAGCTCCACCAGGTGCTCGAGCCTGCTTGCCTTGACGACGAACTTCCTGATGTTGACCGCCCAGTGCCTGCGGGTAACGTCCGGGATGACCACGTGGAGCCTGGATCCGTCAGGAAGTGCTGCATCAACAAAGGGTGACGACATATCCAGTCGTCGCCCGGAGCTCTTGAGCATGCGCTCCACCAGGTCCCGCACCTGTTGCTCCGTCAGGCTGAGCGAGGTTAGCTCCGATTCGCCGTTCCTGGCGACATAGATCTCATTGGGGGCGTTGATCCAGACTTCCTCGATCGTCGGATCGTCCAGCAGCGGCTGCAGGACGCCGAATCCGGCGACCGCGTCAAAGAGGAACTTCCGCGCCGCCTCCAAGGGACCAATGGGAGGCAGCGGGCCCATCAGAGCACGTTCGTCGTAATCCGTTACTGCTGCCTCAACCAGGCGGCGAACTTCTCCGGCCTGGTGCAGGGGATCAAGCCCCCGGCGTCGGATCAGCTCGCGGACTTCGTCCTCGACAATTGCCAGCGCGTCCATGTGTTCCCCAATACAACTGCCGCCCCCGGCGGAGGCAGTGCAACTGGGTAAAGCCTAAGGAGCCCAAACCCCGGCAACAAGTCATATTGAGCAGTGTGTGGATAAAACTGCCGAGGCTGTAAGAGGGCCAGTGCGCCAACTACTACATCGAAACCTCAGGACCGACAGAAGCATGTGTAAAGCATCGGGCAAGTCGTCACTTACTAAAAAAGTCTTGCCGACGGCCCAGGCTCGACAAGATCAAGTATCGATGAGTTCACATTGCGGCTCCGCATACCCGATAATAAGCTCGGCGTCGAGTCACGTCGCCAATTGGCTTGCGATCCTCTTGGGGGAATAATGACTAAATTTCGTGCGAGGCTGACAGCATTGGCAGTTGCTGGATCTATTGCGCTTACTGGCGGCCTGGCCTCCGCAACCTTCGCTGCGAGCCGATATCCCACAGGCGGGGCAATCGGGGCCAAATACGCATCTATGGGCGGCCCCTCTTCCCAATTGGGGGAAGCCACCTGGTATGAGCAAACCGTATCCGGTGGAGCAGAGCAGGAATTTCAGTATGGCCACATATTCTGGTCACCTGTGGGCGGAGCACATCCACTTTGGGGAGCCATCGATAACAAGTGGTACAACGGCCACGAGTCCGGCTACCCCATCCGCGACGAAGAATCTCTCGGCGGCGGCGCAATTGCCCAGCACTTCACAAATGGCACTATGTACTACACACCCCAGATCGGCCTGCACTACATCGGTGCCGGCATCCGGGACGCGTGGTGGAACAGGGGCGGACAGACCGGAGCAGCAGGCTACCCAGTTTCGGACGAAAGCTATTGGTACGCCGGAGGCGCTTACCAAACATTCCAAGGTGGCACTTTTTACTTCACCCCCCAGTACGGGACTAAGCTGCTGCAGGGCGCCATTCGATGGGAGTACCAGCGCGGCGGCGAATACTTCTACATGGGACGCCCCGTAACCGATGAGTATTCAGTGAACGCATCAACGCGTGCTCAGCGCTTTGAAGACGGCATCATCTACTGGTCCAACGGAAGAATCTGGACCGAACGGTACTAGACCGCAAAAACAGTTTGACAGCATGGATCGGCCGCGTATCAGCGGCCGACCATAGCTTTCCAAGGACCACACGAAGGCTCCCCGCACGCAGAAGGCTCGAAAGGCCTGTCAAGCGAAAATTGGCCAGAGAACAACTGGATATCTCCTAGTCACGAGGTTCGCAAAGGCCCGAGGACGTCTTGATCCATGATCTGGGGCACCATAGAAGCCATAGTCTCCCTCTGGATTAGCCCGCTTACGTCCATTGCTACTAACGGGCAACAGAGACGCAGGGATCCTGCAAGACTGAGCTGCGGCCATGCCACGCGAGGACTGCTCAAATCACATCAGCAACATCTGAACCACTAGTTGCAGCTGTAACTACAGTGTTATGGTGGGCGCGTTAATTGTCGAAATACCACCTGCTGGCTGCTTTCCTGGGGGAAAACATCTAGCAGCAACCGAATGAGCGCTCGGCGGAGCGCCACATTGTCTCCGGAGCAAAAATGAAGCGGAACCTGTCTCAGTCCCGTCGCCCCGCATGGATGTCGTTGGGGATAGCGCTCCTGGCTGCCACTTTGGCAGCGGGTCCAGGACTGGCGGGCGTTGCGAGCGCTGCCGAACCCTCCCCCACGCCAACCGCGTCCGCTGGCACAAGTACCGGCTCCGCTAGTGCTTCGCCTGCTCCGGCCCCATCGAAGGCGAACCCAACCCCCGAAGTAACAACACCCGTGGCGACACAATCTGCCCGACCCAGTGCAGAAGCTGTGCAGTCGATGGCGGAAGCAGTTGGAAACGGCGGCGCCGAGATGGGACAGCGCTCCGCTCGCGTGACTGCATCAACTCCCTCTAATTCGGCTAAGCGGCTAAGCGCCGAATCGTTGTCGACCGAGGGCACGTGGACGCCGACTTTTGGGGTGCAGGGTCTGGACGTTAGTGGACATCAGCCCAGCGTGGACTGGCAGCAGCAGTGGAACATGGGCGCGCGCTTCGCCTATGTCAAGGCAACGGAAGGAAACTACTACACCAACCCTTCGTACAGCTCGCAATACCAGGGCTCGAGGAATGTAGGCATGATTCGGGGCGCCTACCACTTCGCTATTCCTAACTGGTCATCGGGTGCGGACCAGGCGCGCTACTTTGTCCAGAACGGCGGGGGATGGTCTGCGGATGGCTACACTATGCCGCCCGTGTTGGACTTCGAGTTCAATCCCTACGAGGGCCGAACGATTAACGGCTTCTATTTCGGCAATACCTGCTACAACATGTCGCCGTCGCAGCTTCAGTCCTGGATCAGGGATTTTGGCAACACAATGCAGAGTCTGACCGGCCGCCTGCCGGTAATCTACACCAACACGAGCTGGTGGAACCAATGCCTTGCCAATCCTTCAGGCTTCGGTGATTACCCGCTTTGGATCGCGGCCTACCCGGGCTCCGCAACTAACAACGCCGGCCCCGTTCCCACGGCGAGCTGGAGCAACTACAGCATGTGGCAGTACAGCAGCACGGGGCCTTTCGCCGGTGACTCGAATGTATGGAACGGAGACTACGCTTCGCTTCAACGCTTTGCGCGGTCCGGAGAGAATATCGAAGCCGCCTTCAATCAGGAATACCAGGCCTCCAAATCCTGGATTGGAAATCCCTGGGGTCCGATAGCTTGTGGATTGGTGAACAATGGCTGCTACCAGATCTTCCAAGGCGGTTCGATTCAGTGGTCTCCGGGCACCGGCGCCCACGCGATACGGGATGGAGCAATTCGCGGCACTTATCAGCGGTCTGGATCTGAGAACGGCCCTTTGGGTTACCCAGTTTTGGGACCAGAGATTTGCGGACTGAAAGCAGGCGGTTGCTACCAGATGTTTCAGGGAGGCGCCATCATCTGGACCGGCACTGGTATCCAGATCAGCCCTGCGGGTCCGATCCGCGACCGCTACGCTGCAATGGGCTTCGAAAATGGGGTTTTGGGCTACCCTACGTCGGGCCAAGTCTGCGGATATTCAGCTTCAGGATGTGTTCAGACATTCCAAGGAGGTGACATATATTGGTCGTCCTCCTCCGGAGCCTACGCCGTAGCTGCAGGTGCAATCCGTGCAAGCTTCCAGCGGCTTGGTTCCGAGAATGGCCAGACCGGTTATCCAGTCAGCAACGAAGTCTGCGGCTTGAAAAACGGCGGTTGCTACCAGTTTTTCCAGGGCGGATCAATGATCTGGTCATCCGCGACTGGAGCCCACTTCAGCCCCTTCGGATCAATCCGATATGTGTGGGCGACCCAAAACTTCGAAAACGGTTGGCTCGGATATCCCTATACTGACGAGTATTGCAACTCTTCAAGCGAATGTCGGCAGGACTTCCAAGGAGGGTCGCTGATCTGGACTCCGACCACCGGAGTAAACGTCTACCGTCGCTAGCAGGGCCGAGGCGAGGCGGCGTGCGGAGGCATACCAGAGAAATTAACCTCGAGCGCGACTTATAGTTTTTCCGGCAATTGGCTGTCGGCGGCTGCCGCTATCAAGGCCGTTAAGTGAGCTCAGTCCGCGACAGCCTCACCCTAGCTTAGGCTGGATGGTCCTCGAGGCTGCGTGATGCCCTTCCATCTCGTAGATGGACCCATCTCAGCGATGGATTCTCGTCTTGACCCGCAACTAGGCTCAGGCGCTGACAGATCGGCTGAAAATGCCCCGCCACCTTTTCTGGTAACGGGACATTCCTTGGCTTCTCGGTTACATAGGCAGTGCCTGGGAGCCGCCGAAATGCTGGCAGGAAACCTGGATGCAGGCCTTAGTTCGCGTACGCCACACTCAAACTTCCGAGGCGCCAAGTAATGCGGCCGCCTTCGTAATCCTGTGCGTATCCGCCGCCACTGACTGGGTACTCATTGCTGGTCGGGTAGCCGAGGCGCCCACCCTCGGACCCTTGGGCCACCCAGGCTGACCTGATGCCGCCGATAACAACACGGGCACCGGCTGCGGGAGACCAGATAACTTCCCCGCCTTGGAACTGTTGCTTTGCACCACCACGCACGAGGCCGCCAATCTCGTCAGATGTCGGATATCCAAGTTGGCTGTCCGATCCGCCGGCATTGATCCACGTGGCGCCGATTCCACCCTTGATAAAACGCGAGCCGCTTGCAGGAGACCACACGATTTGGCCATACTGGAACTTCTGCGCGACGCCGCCGTTGGCTGTGGTGTATTCGTCAGTTGTGGGGTAGCCGAGTCCACTGAGCGGGCCGCCGACGCTATCCCAAGTGACACCAATCCCGCCCTTGGTTATCCTGGACCCCGTGACGGGGTTCCAAGAGATTTTCCCAAACTGGAAGTTCTGTATGACACCGCCCGCCATAGGTGAGTACTCGTCAGAAGTAGGGTAGCCCAGGTCACTGTTCTGCGAACCGATGCTGTTCCAAACCGTGTTGATTCCACCAGTAACAGCGAACGCCGAGGAACCGGGGAGGTAGGCAATGATTCCACGCTCAAACGTCTGGTATCCCCCGCCAAACCGCTGACCTGTGACTTCGTTTGCTATAGGGCTGCCAACCAGCGCGGCTACAGCCGCGTGCTTGGCCGCGATGGAACCCTGGACAACAATGGACGGTTGCCCCGTGTCAATCTTGCCCTGGATGCTGAACAGGTCCGTGCGCAAAGGACTTATGCCTGGTCCTTCCACCTGGAAGAAATTGTTCCCAGTCGGGCTGCCGATCACCGCGTGCTCAACCCCGGGGTCGCCAACGTAGCCGTCCGGTGCTCCTGAGGTCCAACGCAGAAAGGGGCCGATTGTACCGGTTGCTGCCCGCGCAAATGCTGGTTCGCTGCAAGGGGTGTCAAAGCAGCCTTGGTCCTGCGTGTAGTTGATGCTACCGGCGGAGTCAGCCGGCAGGATGATAGTCCCGTACGGGTGCGTGATGGTGTAACTCGCGTTAGCAGTCAGGCCGTCGATGCGGATCCGTATCCGGCTGAATGCCACTTGGTCGCCCGCAGCAGGTACCCCGTTGGCAAAGGCAGCCTCCTGAGCCATCCCGAGCAGTGCGCTGATGTTTCCCGACTCGATTGACGCGTCTCCTGCCCACCAGAATGCTTCATCAGGGAAGTTGTCAGGGAAAGACATCGGTTTTGATGGGTCGGGTCGAAAGTCGGTCGCCAGGCAAAGCGGCCCGTCGAGGCACAACTCGAGCTGCAGCGGACCCAGCCCCGCTGCAGCGTTCCCACCATCGGAAAACCAGGCCGGATAGCCATGGTTCGGGTCGATTGGCCCCATCTGGTTGAGTGCAGCTCCGGCGGGAACTGAAATGGTGGCGGCCAGTATCGCCCCCGCCGCCAGCCCGGCAGCCGTTCTACCCAATGAGCGTCGCGGAGCTGCACCATCAGGGCAGCGACCTAACTTAGTCTGGTACATCTGAAACCATCTCCTAATCCATGATCGGGAGCGCTTCCACCCGCGGCTTCCCGTGCGCCCACTATGCGCGGACGAACTTGGGAAAACCCTTGGTTTAGTAGGTGAGGAAGTCTGTTCTTCCAGCGAAAGGACTTAATGGTCCTGGCCAATTCCCAGGTTCTGGCCGTGACGGCCCGGGAAAAATGGCAGCCCCGCCAGCTTTCTTCAATCAGGGATCAACGGGCACTGCCCAGCAGCATCATCGCATTTCTAGTCACGGGAATATGCTGCAACCGCTGATGCGTCGGGCCGGAACGCCCCAGCGATGATCGGTTGCTGGTGAAGCAAGTCTTCGGAAGAAGTTTCCCCGCGCCGCCATCCCACAATCAGGAGGTTTGAATCGGCGAATATCGGTCCAATGCGTAGCGCTTCACGCGTAACGTTGACCGCAGGACAACTACCGCTCCCCTAGGTGTCGAAGCTCGTGGATGTACTCTTTCAGGGCTTCTTTCGAATCCCTCGTCGTGAAGCCCTCCGAAGCGATTTTGCTGAGGTCAAGAGTGCTGTTGAGGGGTCTCGGGGCAGCCCTCTTATCTTTGAAGTACTCAGCTGTGCTCACTCCCCTCACTGCCTGCCCGCCAACGCCTACCAACTCAAAAACCTCTGCCGCGATATCGGCCCAGGACTGGGACGCGCCGTTATTGGTCAGGTTGTAGGTCCCATAAGCAGCCTCGGTTTCAAGCAGATGCCTAATCCCCGCGGCTATATCAGTGGTGAAACTTAACCGACCCGTCTGATCATTGACAACGGCCGGTTTCACGCCCCGCAAGGCCAGATTCGCCATGGTCCGGACAAAGTTGTTGCCGTCGCCAATTACCCAACTGGTCCGCAGTATGTAATGCCTCGGCACGACACTGACGATAGCGTCTCCGGCGGCCTTCGTCTGGCCGTATACGCCTAGTGGCGTAAAGGGTTCGCTTTCGTCGTGGATATCACGACCGCCGTCAAACACATAGTCAGAGGAGACATGCACGAGGGTAAGGTCATGTTCGACGGCGGTCCTCGCCAAGCGCGATACCGCGCTCACGTTGATGGCCCAGGCCGCCGCACGGCCTTCCGCGCTTTCCGCAGTGTCCACCGCTGTGTAGGCGGCTGCGTTGATGATGGTGGAGTAGCCCTTCCAGTTCTTGTTCCGGAAGGCAGTCTCGGTGCCGAGGTCAAATTCTCCGCGACCAGCAAATTCGACTGATTCGTAACCGGCGTAGAGTGCCCTGAGTGCCTTGCCGAGCTGGCCGTCGGCGCCTACTACCAGGATCTTCTTTACGGGCATGGGGACCACGTCCACCAGCCGTGGGTGGGCTTTGTCCTTGTCGGACAGTTCCGCTTGCTCCAAAGAGATAGGCCATTGAATGGCCGCGGTCTCATCCGCCAGATTCAGGAACGTGTACTGACCCTGCGCTTCAGCAGACCAGTGGTCGTTGACCAGGTAAATGTAGGCAGTGTTGTCCTCAAGGGTTTGGAACGCATTGCCCACTCCACGGGGGATGAAGATTGCCTGGCTGGCGTCCATTTCCGCAGTGAAAACGGTGCCAAAGGATGGACCTTCACGGAGGTCAACCCATGCGCCGAAAATGCGACCGGTGGCAACGGAGATGAACTTATCCCATGGTTCGGCGTGAATCCCGCGGGTGGTGCCGGCCTTCTCGTTGAAGGAGATGTTGTTTTGCACGGGTCGAAAGTCCGGCAGGCCCAAAGACACCATCTTCTCCCGTTGCCAGTTCTCCTTGAACCAACCGCGGTTGTCACCGTGTACCGGAAGATCATAGAGAACAACTCCTGGAATTGGAGTCTCACGAGCGGTCAGTTTCTTCGAGAACTCGATCGGCATCGTTTACTGGCCCTGTTCCTTGTACTTTGCTTCCGTAACCGCTTTTTGCGGCCTCCACCAGTCTTCGTTGTCCCGGTACCATGCGATCGTGTCTTCGATGCCAGCATCGAAGTTGGAGAACTGCGGTTCCCAACCGATTTCACTACGCAGCCTTGTGGAATCGATGGCGTACCGCAGGTCGTGGCCTGGCCGGTCCACTACATGATCGTATGCATCCGGTGACTGGCCCATGTGCTTCAGAATGAGCTCCACGACTTCCTTGTTGTTTTTCTCGCCGTCAGCGCCAATCAGGTACGTCTCGCCGATGATGCCCTTATCGATGATTGCCAGTACGGCTGATGAGTGGTCATTGGCGTGAATCCAGTCCCGCACGTTCTCCCCCTTGCCGTAAAGCTTGGGGCGTATGCCGTCTAACACGTTGGTGATCTGACGCGGAATGAACTTTTCCACGTGCTGATAGGGCCCGTAGTTGTTGGAACAATTGCTGATGGTAGCCTGCAGCCCAAAGGACCGTACCCACGCCCGAACCAGCAAGTCGGACCCGGCCTTTGTGGAAGAGTACGGGCTGGACGGGTTGTACGGCGTCTGCTCGGTAAACCGCACGGGATCATCGAGTTCAAGGTCGCCGTACACTTCGTCTGTCGAGATGTGGTGGTAACGCTTGGCGTGCTTCCGTGCGGCTTCAATGAGCACGTAGGTGCCAATGATGTTGGTGTCGAGGAATGGCCGCGGATCGTGCAGGGAGTTGTCGTTGTGCGATTCGGCGGCGTAGTGGACCACTACGTCGGCGTCGGCAACCAGACCGTCCACAAGGACGCCGTCGGCAATATCGCCTCGAACAAAATTAAGGCGGTCCTTCGGAAGGTTTTTGAGGGACTCCAGATTGCCTGCGTAGGTGAGCTTGTCCAGTACAGTAACCGTATGGTCGGTCTCCTGCAGCACGTAGTGGACAAAGTTTGAGCCAATGAACCCGGCACCGCCGGTTACGAGGAGTCGCGACATAATCCTAGGGTACCGGCTGCATCTTGGTGCGTTGTCATCTCCGCCCGAGGCCGGCAAGTCCTCTGGCATGCCTTAATAACCCGGCGCTGGCGGGTATCCGTAGTACTGTTCAAGCGTGCTGATTCGCTGGTTGTGCATGTCCAGCGCCACGTCCTTTCCGACGTACCGTAAGTGCCAGGGTTCGTATGTGTAGCCTGTCCAGTAGCTCATTCCCGCCTGGTAGCGGACCACAAAGCCGAACTCATGCGCATGTGCTGCCGCGAACTGACCGGCGGCCGTGGAGGCAAAACATTCCTCCAATGCGCACGCTCCACTGGGGTTTCCGATATCAACGGCCAAACCCGTCTGGTGTTCGGAATATCCAGGCCGGGCCGAGATGGCGTCTGCGCGTTCCTGCCCGTACATCGCAACGTAGCCCTCATAAAGGGAAGCCTGGCTGGAGTAACTCCGGAAACCACTCACGATGTTTATCGCCACACCCGAAGCTTTGGCTGCGTCGACAAATTGCCAAAAAGCAAGGGCTGCTTGGTAACGCAGTGGGGACCCGCCGACGTTCACCATGTCGGGGGACACGGAGTCGATGGGCGACAGCGGATTCCTTTTGTTAATCACGCGCTGATAATCCCCTGGCGGGGGGTAACTGACCGTTACGCCGTTGCCCGGATACCAGGCCAGAGTACCGCCTTGGAATCTTTGGCTGCAGACTCCGTCGCCTGGGCAAAGTTCTTCAGTCACCGGATAGCCCAGGCGCCCGTTCTCCCACCTCAGGGTCCCCCAGACATAGTCAATGGATCCTCCCGTTGCGTACGCTCCGACACCCGGAGCCCAGTGGATTTGGCCGCCTTCGAAGGCCTGATAGCAACCATCGGCCACAAGGCCGCACTTCTCAGCCGCCACCGGATAGCCCAATCGACCGGACTCGAAGCCGCCGCCTGCCCAGCGGTTTCTAATGGCACCCCATTGCGTTTTCTGGGCGCCACTCGCCGGCGACCAATGGATCTGCCCGCCCTGGAACGTCTGGTAACAGCCTTCGTGGACGAGGCCGCAAACTTCATCAGACGCAGGGTATCCCAAGCCGCCTTGCTCCCACCCCTGGTGCTGCCAGGCCGCACCGATTGCACCCCATGTGGCACGGGCGCCGGTTCCAGGCGTCCAATGGATTTGGCCCCGCTGGAAGTCCTGATAGCAGCCTCCATCCCCAAGCGCGCACCGTTCAGGTCCCACAGCAGAACCCAGGGCGCCGGCTGGTCCACCCAGCACTTGATACTTGTCTTGGATTGGTGTGCCTGCGCCTGCGGGAACGGCGGAAACTAGGCCAACAAGCAAACAGACGACGGCGAAAAAGCCCGGCAGAGCGGCAAACCGAACACGTTTCATGTTCACCTGACTGGTCGATGGGTATGAAATTCCTGGTGTTGCTTGGTTACTGGGCAAGGTAGCTGACAGCCCGTGCGGCTGATTCTAGTAGTCCAGCCGCCTGGAGTCGCACAGTTAACACAAGTTCTGAGACTCGCAACCGCAAGAACGATGGGTACCGCGACAATGCCGGGAAGCTCCCAGCAGGCTTACCGTAAGATCGAAGGGCACCTGGGAACGACAGGTCTTCGCGCCACCACCGAAAGCCCGAGATGAACTTACCTTGGAAAAAACCCGCCATCCAGCCGCCGGAGGTGGACGGCGACGCTGCCGGGAATCGGACTATCAGCACAAAGAACGCGTCGGGAGTGGGAGTGGCATCCGTCATCGCGGCTGCCGCCGGGTTCATCGTTCTCGTGCTTGCCGGAAACCATCTCCGTCCCGAGGAGTACGCTCAGTTCAGCGTATTCTGGGGTGCACTTTTCGGCATTTTCGGCGTGCTCTCCGGCATTCAGAGTGAAACAACTCGCGCCGTTCGTTCCGCAAACTCAGCAGGAGGGACTGGCGGCGGACCCAGACCTTATCCCCTGGTGTTAACTAACGGCCTCCTGGTCGGCAGCATCCTGGCAGTACTTATCCTGGCCTCTTCCTGGACCTGGGCACCTTCCGTTCTCGGCAGCAGCACCCTGTGGCTGCTTCCCACACTCGCTCTCGCAGCCGTCGCCTATTCCGGTCATTCAGCCCTCGCCGGCGCCTCCGCTGGGGCGCAGGAATGGACGCTATATTCCCAGTTGATGAGCGCCGAGGCAGTGTTCCGCCTGACGACCGTTGGCTGCTCAGTCCTGCTCGGCGTCGGACTTCTGGGCCTTGAATTCACGTGCGCACTCGCCGCCGCCCTGTGGTTGGCATTTCTTCTGCTGTCCCCCACTGCACGCGGCGCCGCCGCCGCCCGAGCGGATGTGCCCCGACCGCTTTACCTGCAACAAATCGGACATGCCATGCTCTCATCCAGCGCCACAGCTGCCCTGATCGTAGGCTTTCCCGTGATTCTCAGCTTCACCAGCACAGCTCAGGAACTGGCCTCCGCCGGCGGCCTGCTGCTGGCCATCCAGCTCACGCGGGCGCCCATAATGGTGCCGCTGCAGGCTTTCCAAGGCGTGGCCATTGCCGCGTTTGTCAATCAGCGTAACCGCGGTATTCGGGCCCTGTATAAGCCGGCAGCACTATTCATCGCTGTGGGCGTGGCCGGCGGGATCGCGGCCGGACTGCTGGGTCCCTGGTTAATGGAACTGTTGTTTCCAGGGAAATATGAAGTGCCCGCCTGGCTTTTGGCCACTCTCACATTTGACGCAGCGCTGATGGCAGTCCTCACACTCACGGGGACAGCGGCTCTTGCCGTGGGAATCCACCGGGCATACTCCATAGGCTGGGTATCAGGTACAGCAGTGAGCATCCTCTGCCTGCTGCTTCCCCTGCCCCTGTCCGTCCGAACGGCTTTGGCCCTGGCAGCAGGACCGGCGTTAGGTTCGGCCATCCACGTCGCCTCCATCGTCCGGCGCAGCAATGCCCCACCTGCTGTATCCGCCTGATCACCGCCACGCCCGTCTGCCGAAACCCACGAACAAGAAAAAAGGCAAGTGTCCAACAACTCGCACCGTCCCCGAACCAGCGTAATCATGCCCGCCTACAACGCCGTTGGCCTGCTCGAACGGGCGGTACGGAGCGTTATGGCGCAAACCGAACCGGACTTCGAGCTGGTTGTGGTGGACGACCACTCAACGGACGGGACTTTGGCCCTGGCCCGCAGCCTCGAAAAAGAGTTTGACAACCTTACGGTCATCGCGCTGCCAGCCAACTCAGGTGTTTCAGCTGCGCGGAATGCCGGTCTGGATGCCGCCCGGGGGTCCTGGATCAGTTTCATCGACAGCGACGATCAGTACCTGCCCGCCTTCCTTGAAACCCTGCACGCCGCTACCGGACCGGACGTGGATATGGTGGTGGGTGGCCGGGTGATAGTGCAACCGGACGGGACGGAGGCAAACGCCGCCTCCCGCGCGCTGGGTGAATTTGATGGCGCCGAAGCCTGCAGGCTTGCCATGTGCGATGAACTCACCCCGTTCCCGTGGGACAAGTTGATTAGGCGCGATCTCTTCGAAAAGGTGCGCTTCGCCGAAGGTGCTGCCCGTTTTGAGGACATGGCCACCAACATCATTCTGCACTCACTGTCGCGGAGGGTCCGGGCAATCAGTACACCGGTGTACAGGTACCACATCATGGACGGCTCCCTTACCTGGGGCAGGGTTCCCACTGTGGCCGACACGAGTGTGGCCTTGAGCCAGCTCGACCAACACCTGGATCAGCGCTACAAGGAGGGCAAGTACGCTGCGGCCTACGATTGCATGCGCACGCTGGTATTTTTGCTGGTGGCGCAAAGCGCCATCGCCCGTGGGAGCGGCACCGCATCCGCAGCTGCCACTGTGGCGGAGTGCCGCCACGACATCAGCTGGCGAATGCTCCTCCGCGCCCTCACAGTTCATAGGGTCATAGGTGCCGGCGCAGCTTTGCTCAAGGTGGCACCCCGGGTTTACTCAAATCTTTACCTGAGGCACATCCGTGCCGCATATGGCGTCGAAACGCCCCGAACGCCAGCGGCAGAGGCGCCCGCTGTCGAGCCCCCAGCCACCCGCGGTACGGGTTCTGGTATAGATTAGTAGCTATGTCAATCCCCCCCTACACCCGCGCCCTCGTCATCATGCCGGCGTGGAACGAAGAGGAATCCGTTGGCAATACGGTCCGCGAAGTGCTGGCGCTCCGCGAGAGCTTTGACGTACTAGTGGTCAACGACGGATCGCAGGACAAAACAGCAGATGTAGCGGCAGAGGCTGGCGCGGTGGTCTTGGACCTTCCCTTTAACCTTGGCGTCGGCGGTGCCATGCGCGCCGGCTTCAAGTATGCAAAGCGGAACGGATACGACGCTGTCATTCAGGTGGACGCCGACGGACAGCACCATCCCAAAGAGATTTCCCGAGTGCTGGCGGCTCTTGATAACGCCGACATCGCCATCGGTGCCCGCTTCGCCGACCGGGGCACATATAAAGTGTCCGGCCCAAGACGCTGGGCCATGGTCCTGCTGGCCAAGGTCATATCCGGCCTGGCCCACACTCGCCTTACTGACGTCACCTCAGGTTTCAAGGCAGCAAACCGCCGCGGTATAGACCAATTCATCGACCATTACCCGGCAGAGTACCTTGGCGACACCATTGATTCCCTGGTTGTAGCCATCCGGTCCGGTTGCGTTATCACCCAAGTGCCGGTGGAGATGCGAGTGCGCCAGGGCGGGACCCCCAGCCATAACCCCGTCAAAGCCGCCATCTATCTTGGCCGATCAGTGTTCGCCTTGTTGTTCGCACTCAGCCGGCGCCGCTCGGAAATTCGAACATCTTCTCCTCAACTCGAAAGAGCATGATCTTGCCCGTTCTGGCCGCATTCATCCTTGCCCTCGTCATCGTCGTCCTTGTGGTCGAGATGCTCCGCCGGAAGAAGCTCCGGGAAAAGTATGCGGTGCTCTGGCTTGTGGTTGGATTAGCAACGCTGATCTTGGCGGCATTCCCTCAGCTTCTTGCGCTGACGGCGAGACTCCTCGGCGTCCAGGTCCCGTCGAACCTTCTGTTCGCAATGACCATCCTGCTGGCACTCGGAGTCTGCTTGCACTTGTCGTGGGAAATTTCCGTTGTGGAAGACGAGACCCGGACCTTGGCCGAGGAAGCAGCAATCCTCCGGACCCACATCGAGCGGCTGGAGGCCCGGCTGGATGCCGAACTGCCCCACCCCTCCCGGACCCCGACTGCGCCCCAACCCGCTCCCCTTGACCGCGGCTGAAACCAGCCTTATCACGACGTATTGGATTCTTCATGCCACTTGATATCTTCATTCCTTATTGGGGCGACCCGGAATACATGAAAGAGACGGTTCGCAGCGTCCTCGACCAGGACTCAGACGACTGGCTCCTCACAGTCGTGGATGACGCGTATCCCGACAATGAAATCCAGCGCTACATGAGCGCCATCGACGATCCCCGTGTCAAGTACATCCGTAAGGAACAAAACGCTGGAATTACGGAGAATTACAAGACCTGCGTCTCTCTCGCTACCGAAGAGGTAATGGTTATCCTCGGCTGTGACGACGTTCTGCTGCCCAATTACGTCACGGTCATCAACCGCGCCCATCAGAGGTTCCCCGAAGCCGCTATTATCCAACCCGGCGTCCAGGTCATTGACGAAGAAGGTGCCGTGGTGCGAACCCTGGCGGACAGCACCAAGCAGCACATCGTTCGGCCCCGTTCGCGTGGATCCCGCCTCCTTTCCGGAGAGCACCTTGCCACCAATCTGATGCACGGTGATTGGCTCTACTGGCCTTCACTGGCTTTCCGCACCGATAAAATTCGCGCCGTCGAGTTCCGTTCCGGCTTCCCCATCATCCAGGACTTGGCGTTGGTCATGGATATGGTCTACCGCGGTGATTTGCTCCTCCTTGAGCCCACCGTCTGCTTTTCTTACCGACGCCACTCGGAAAGCGCATCTTCCACCAAGCTGGTTGATGGCTCCAGGTTCGCTGGGGAACGTGACTACTTCGCAGTATCGGCAGAGCAGGCAACTCTCAACGGTTGGACGAAGGCTTCACGGGCAGCAAAGCTGCGGCTGACATCCCGCGCCCACGCCCTCGCTCTTCTGCCGAAAGCCCTCGCCAGCAAGAATTTCCCGGCCGTCAAAGTCCTCCTCAGTCACACCTTCGGTAACTAAAACTCAGCTCCAGAAAGGCCCTTCATGACAACTCCCGCCCCGGAAACCCAGGCACAGGGAACGGTCCTGGTGACCGGCGGTGCCGGTTTCATTGGCTGCGCCATCTCAAGCGATCTGGTTGCCAACTTCCACCGAGTGGTGGTCGTGGACAACCTGCACCCACAGATCCATGCGTCCGGCGAGCGTCCCGTCGAGCTGCATGAAGGTGTCGAGCTTGTTGTTGCGGACATCACCGACGCGCAGACCTGGGACAAAGTCCTGGCGGATGCCACGCCTGACGTCGTCATCCACCTCGCCGCGGAAACGGGTACCGGCCAATCGTTGCAGGAGTCAACCCGCCATGCCCACGTCAATGTGGTGGGCACAACGCAGCTCCTGGATGGGCTGAACCGGCATGGGAAGCTGCCCCGGCGGATTGTACTATCCTCCAGCCGCGCCATTTACGGTGAAGGCCCCTGGGTCGACGCCGAGGGTCACCGCTTCTACCCCGGACAGCGTACCAGCGCCACACTGGACCAGGGCCAATGGGATTTCCCGAATGCCGTGCCTGCCGCTATGAAGGCTTCGGAGACCTTCCCCGCTCCTGTCAGCGTTTACGGTGCCACCAAGCTCGCCCAGGAGAACATCCTTCAGGCCTGGGCAAAATCCTACGGTGTGGAGACCGTCATTCTGCGGCTCCAGAACGTTTATGGACCCGGCCAGTCCCTCATCAACCCCTACACCGGGATCATGAGCTTGTTCTGCCGTATGGCCATGGGCGGCAAGTCCATCCCCCTGTATGAGGACGGAGAAGTGCGCCGCGACTTCGTACTCATCGAAGACGTCGCCTCCGCCATTGTGGCAGGTGCCCTTGCCCCCAACGTCCAGGGTGAGCCGATGGATATTGGCTCGGGGGAATTCCAAACCATTGGTACTGCAGCCAGAATCATCGCTGCCCACTATGGCGCCCCCGAGCCCCACGTAACGGGGCAGTACCGCCAAGGCGATGTACGGCACGCATGGGCCGACGTCGAAGCTGCCAAAGCGACGCTTGGATGGAAGCCCCAGTACAACCTGGAACAAGGCATAGAGCGGCTCAGCACCTGGATTAGCGCTCAACCGGATGTGCAGCCTTACTAATCAGCCAGTGAGTGACGACGGCGGCATCATCAGGTGCCGCCGTCGCCGGCTTTAATAATCAGAAGCGCTGATCGAGCGAAGCAGTGTACTTACTTGTCCAGTGTCGCCAGGATATGGTTGAGTGCAGCCTGGTTTTCTGGATCAACAACAATCAGAGCCGATGGGTCCGCTTTCATAATCTTGTTCACCACAACCCGCAGATTGTCCGGTCCGCCGCTAAGGGCGAACATATTCAGGGAAAGCTCCCAACCTCTTTCCGTATACGTTGCGGTGAGACCGTCATACCACTGCTTCGCGAGTATAGCGTCGATCTCCGCGGGCCGGGTCGTTACGTAGACAGCCGGTTGACCTTGGCGGTCTTTCGTCGCCGACATCAGCATGGCAATCGAGCGGGGCACCTCATCGAGGACCTTGAATTCCTTGGCCATGGCAACCGCCGATGGGGACGACGGGGGCAGGCCCAGCGCATCCAATGGAAAAGTGAAGCCAAACACCTGTGTTGCGGCAACAGCGGCCAGGGCAGAAGCCACCATTGCGGTCGGTCCCGGCGCATGGCGGAAAGTCTTACGGCTGGATCGGTCCCGTCCGTGGGTTGCAGCGCCCGCAAGTTTCCCTGACAGGCCACGTTTCCGGACAGCTTCCAGCCATGCGGCGAAGGCCAGAGCCATAGTCACGAGCCCCGTTAGGCACATCGCGATTGCCAGCTTGTGCGAGTAATACGTGAGCGTCCCGCCCTTACTGAGCTGAGCCAAGGCCATGACACATCCCAGCACGAACCCGGCAGCAAGGCCTGCAAAAGACCAGCGAAGTCGTTGCTGGGTGCCGCCGAAGTTCCCGGGAGCCTTGCCGAATACGAGCGCGGCCAAGGCTGAAGTGCCGAGCAGGATCACGGCCAGTTGGCCAAGGTCAGGTATGGGGACTCCACCCACACCGTAAAGAACAGCTTCTGTGGAAACCCCGACCAATTGGCCGATGGCGAGGGCCAGGCCGGTTGCGCCCACCAGGACGATTATGCTTGCGATCAAGTAACCGGAACGGGTTGCACGCCAGCGCTCCCGTTCCCAAGGCTGGAGCACCATCACGATGGCACCCAGCACCAGTACTTCCAGGAGGGCCCAATTATGGGCGACACCCACAACACAGGCCACAAACGGGAGTAGTGACGAAGGCCTGAGCGGCCGGTCCATTGTTGCTCCCAGAACTATGGCGACAGAAGCCAGCCCTGCTGCCAAAAAGAAATTTGGGAACCCATGGAGGGACGCCGAAGATCCGGGTCCAAAGATCCAACCCGCTGCGACCAGCATCAAGGCAGGAAAGGCCTTGACGGGGCAGCGACGGAACGCAGGCAACGATGCGAGTGCCGCAAGGACCATGACTGCCACCAGAACCGAAACCAAGGAACTGCCATTGGCGTAGTTGACCAGTTCATCGAACGGAGTTCCTGCTGATTTGCCAAACGTTAGCTCGGCGAAGATGGCAACTATGCCATGGAATCCCTGCGGGTAGTCCTGGAAGGACCATTCACTGCCATCGGGCGAAGCTCCCAACAGTGGTATAACCCGGCCGTAGAGCCGTTGCATGCTAAAGATGTCGAAGTGGGACGCGTTGTCCCAGTTCATAGTCAATAGACCCAGGACCTTGTCGTAGGCGCGGATCGAGAGCAGGTTGAAGTGGACCCATATGGACAATCCTGCAGCTGCGATCGGAACGGCATCGAGCCAGGCAATTTCCGGAACCAGACGACGGGCGCCCGTCTTAAACCCGCCCTTGGCTGCTGCGAAGGCAACCGCACCCGCGGCGGCAGCCAACACCAGCGTGCCGCGCCCCAGCGGACCAAATCCTGAAGGAACCCACCACAGCAACGGCACGAGACCCAACAGAACGCTGAGGGTCACGGCAATGCGTGCCGAGACAGTCCGGGCTACAGGCAGTGCGACCAGGCAGACTAACAGCAGCGCCAAAGCCCAGCCCCCGGTCAGGAACCCTGCCAGGCGCAGAGCGGCAACAATCACGGCCGTAGCCATTGCCGCTGCCGACCCAATAAGCAGGGTGATCGGTTTCTGCCTCCGCGGCGTCGGAAGCAGCCAGCCGCCACGTCTGCCCAGGCCACGACGGGCACGGGAAGAAAACCCACGCTGAGCGGCCCGCTCTGCTTGCACTGCAGTCACGACGGCGTGCGGACGGTATCAGCGCTGGTTAAGGAGTCGCGGTCTGGACGAGCAAGCAATTTGTCGGCCGGTGGAGGCGTCGGACTGTGGTCCTTCCTCCGGACCCTGCGCATCACAGGACGTTCGACCCACAGCCAGCTGGCGATGGCTGTGGGAATAGTGAGGGCCGCGGCTGCCGAGGAAAACAGCACCAAACCCCATTCGTCGCCACCGAAAACTGCCAACAGCTGCTGGAACGCAAAGGCGTATATGTACACACCATAGGAGACGTCGTTCTTAGCAATGAGCTTTGGCTGTGGAAGCCAGGTTGAAATCCAAAGGGTGACATAGGCGATCAGCACTCCGGATGCCTGGCCACCCCAAGCCGGAAACGCGGAAACCATGAGCAGCGTCACAACGAGGCCGCCGACGGCCGGAGCCCAGTGAATTCCGATTCTGGACTTCCAAACAAACAGAACGGCACCTCCAAGGAAAAAAGGCAGAAGCTTCAATAAGAGCACCACATCAAAGTTTCCGTTGGTGTAACGGTTGATCACGTCGATGTTTGCCTGCGCGAGAACCGATGCACCGAAAAGAAGGGTCAGGAACCAGGGAGACTTCCGAAAAATTGCAAAGCATCCAAGCGCGGCCACCACGAGATAGCACAAAAACTCGTAGTAGAGGCTCCACAATGAGCCGTTCCACGCCCCGGAGTAAGGGACATTCAGAGGCGTTCCAGCGATGTCGTAGTGGTTCATCTTCAAAGTGAGGTTCGAGATGAAGAAATTCAATGGAGAAGTTGCTGTGCCGAAGTACCCCGAAAGGCTTCCCTTTGCCACGATGTATCCAACGGGTGCAAAGAAAACCACCATGGTGGCGAGGCAAATTATAAATGCCGGCATGATCCGGGCTAGACGGTGCACCAGGTAGTCGCCCAATCCGTGGCTGAACCTACTGCCAGTGATGAGGTAACCGCTGATCACAAAGAAGCCAGAAACGGCCCAGCCACCCAGTGTCTCGCCTGCGAAGATCGGCTCATTGGCAGCACCAGTCAGTGGCCAGCTGTGATGTACCAGGACCGCAAGGGCCAGGATCAGCCGGATGAGGTTCAAGCTGTTGTTCCGGGGATCGAGCGGCCGCCCCAGGAGTAGTCCTGCAGGGGCTTTTCTTGATGACACGCGGACTCCGGGTTCGGCTAAACGGTATTGATGCTGACACGCAATTCTATCGTGTCGGCGGTTACCCCCGGTTTGCCCCACGCCGAAGCTGCCGCAATGATGGACTAATGCGCGGAATTATCCTTGCCGGGGGTACCGGTTCCAGGCTCCATCCCATCACTCTTGGCATCAGCAAGCAGTTAGTACCGGTGTACGACAAGCCGATGATTTACTACCCCTTGTCCACATTGATCCTGGCCGGCATCCGCGACATCCTCATCATCACCACGCCGCAGGACGCTGATCAATTCCAGCGCCTGCTGGGTGACGGTTCGAAGTTCGGAGTGAACCTCTCCTACGTCCAGCAGCCCAGTCCGGATGGCCTCGCACAAGCGTTCATCCTCGGCGCCGACCACATAGGCGACGACACCGTCGCGCTGGTCCTTGGTGACAACATCTTTTACGGGCAGGGTATGGGTACCCAGCTGCGCCGGCACTCGAACATCGAAGGCGGCGCGGTGTTCGGATACTGGGTCAAGGACCCCTCTGCTTACGGCGTAGTGGAGTTCGACGCGGACGGCAAGGCACTCTCGCTGGAGGAGAAGCCAGCGAAGCCGCGGAGCCACTACGCCGTTCCTGGCCTCTACTTTTACGACAACAACGTCACCGACATCGCGAAAAGCCTCAACCCCTCGGCCCGCGGCGAGTTGGAAATCACCGATATCAACAAGGTGTACCTTGAACGCGGGCTCCTGCAAGTGGAAATCCTCCCCCGAGGAACTGCCTGGCTGGATACAGGCACCTTCAACGACCTCAGCGACGCATCGAATTTCATCCGTACCGTGGAAAACCGGCAGGGCCAGAAAATTGGAGCACCAGAGGAAATCGCCTGGCGCCTGGGCTTCCTTTCAGACGACGACCTGCGGCGGCGCGCCGAGCCCCTGGTTAAGAGCGGCTACGGGGCCTATCTTCTGGAACTCCTGGAGGACTGACAAAAGGTGGGGTCTTCGGCGAAGCGATACATTTGACACTGCAATAGCGACAAATTCCATGATCGCAAGGGCTGCACTTCAGCAAGGAACTCAATGCGAACCCGACTCAAAGTTACTCTCTCGGTAGTTGTCGCCAGCATGGCCCTCAGCTCCTGCAGCATCGTCGATGCACCGCCAAAGGAGTCGCCAACACCGTCGACCCAACCCACACAAACAATCAACCCCACGTATTCCCCGCCGGTTGAAGAGCCGAATGTGCGACTAACGGTGACCACCCTTAAGGGAAATGCCGGGCAACAGTCAACACACCACCTTGTTTGCGTAGGATCTTCGGCGGTCGAGGGAACAGACTTGCCCGATGGACACAAAGCTTGTGAGACCTTAGACCGGCAGCCCAGTCTCCTGGAGTATGACTCCGCCGAAACCAGCGAAGAATGTGCGGCTGTTGATCAGCCGAATATCGCCGATGTTTTCGGGGAAATCAACAGTAAACAGGTCAGGACCAGCTTCCGTCGTGACAATACATGCAACGTCGAAACCTGGGACAAGCTCAAGACACTGCTGGGAACGATTACCGAGAAGAAGTAACCGGTAGTTCCGCCCTCGCCAGTCAAGGAAATACGAATTGAGCCCCATGGGTGTCGGTGAAGGTCGGCAAGGTCTCGGACCTTCTGCTCCCCCCGTTCGGTGGACGAATAGGTGATCGTGATCTAGCCTTCAAACTAGCTCAAAGAGCGGGCAAACTATGGGTGGGGGCCAGAAAATGCGGAAAGCTTGTGCCGTCTTGGGAATTGCAGTACTGGGGGCAACTGGCGGGACCGCTCCTGCATTTGCCGCTCCGGACACCTACCCGCCCGGTGCACTGATCTGCCATGTGACAGAGGCGGGGTCCTATGAGCCTTTCTTTGTATCGGTCCACGGGATGATTCATGATCTGAATGGCCACGGAAGCCATACCGGCGACATCATTCCGTTTCCCGGGTTCGGCGGCAATCCTGCTGGCCAAAACATGACCCCGGAGAATGTTTCTATATACAACGCTGGCTGCGTCGAAGCCACGGTGGCAAGAGTCGGCCCGGTCGTTCCCGTTTCGCCGGCCGCTCCGGCGAAGGTACCGGCAAGTACTTCTACTAACTTGGGCTACAACGTGAATGGCGCCGTACAGGGACACCCCGACCGGGCGGAATCCGGCCATGCGAACTTCACCTGGCTGATTGGCGCCAGCGCCCTTGTCGCGGGCACCGGCATGGGGATTTTGTGGAGAACAAGGATCCGTGCGAAGAAAGTTGTCGGCTAATTACGGTGCTGCGAGGACGACACTGTCAGGTCCGTCGCTCCTCAATGCTGATCGTCTTTCTGGGGGTACTGCCCTTAATCGCAGGTTTCGTCCCCTCAGCCAAAATCACTCCCCAGTCGCCGCAGACTGTTATTGAACAAGGACAGCTGTTGCAGCCAACGAGCGGTCCCGTAGCTTCACCGCCGAAGCAAATATATTATCCAGCGGCCAGCATCAACGTACAGGTCCACAGCCTGGAACCGGACAGCCAAGCCGTCGCCAGCCGCAGTCTAGTACCACCGGAGACGACAGACGGATACTGGCTGGCTTCCTTCGGCTCACCGGGGGCAGGCTCCACGAACACCACCTACATTGTCGGGCATACTTGGGTGGACCAAGACGCTCCCTTCAATCATTTGAGCACTAAAGCCGCTCCCGGGGACAGACTAACGGTTGTAACGGCCACAGGGAAGGTGGAGTACAAGGTGGATACCGTCGCCACTCAATCCAAGTCGACAATGAAGGACAGCAACATTTGGTCTGTAGTACCGAACAACTTGGTCCTGATCAGTTGCCACATCAATGATCCTTGGGGCAAGAACGTGGTGGTGGTCGCGTCCCCACTGGCGGTAACACCTTAGCGCCCTTTTCCTTCCTCAGTCCCTTCCAGGGGCGCGGCAAAACCGGAAGGGCGAGTCGGGCCGGGAGTGCAGGTGAACCTTATTCCTGCCAGCAGGCAACTACTTTGAACAGCCGCGCATTGGCCCCTTCTGAATCCACCAGTTCCAGGCTCTTATTTTCCCTTAGATCCATGACCCCACCGTAACCGGCAAGGGTACCGGTGACAGTCCTGGTGCCGAAATCCAAGACGTAGCGGACGTTGAGGCTTCGGACAGCCTCACAGACGGCGGGGAACTGAGCCGCATCCTTGAGCCCGGCATTAACAACGTCTATATCGGACCCATGAGTCGTAAGAATGTGGGGCTGAATAACTTTACGGTCCGACAGCGCGTACGCGAGAGACGTTCCGCTGCTTGGCAAGCCTGCAATGACCGCACCAGGCTCAGTCGTCTGTGGAAGGCGCTCCAGCAACTCTCTCTCCTGGGGGGACAACAGTGCAGCATTGTCGTCGCTACGGTATTGCCAGTGCGCTTGGTAGGCGGCGTAATTAATCGGAAGTAACTGCGGGGCAATTGGAACAAAGGCCAGAATTGCAAATACCGCAATAAGGGCGCGCTGTCGCCCAGAACCAGGGTTTCCGGGAAGCCGCAGTTTTACGAATGCAGAACTGTCGGCCTTGCAGATCTTCTTCCGCGCCCAATCCCACAGGAAGAGGGCACCAATGACGGCCGGCCCTAATACGACTGTAGGCAGCAATGCCGCCAGACGGTAGCTATCGAAGTACCAGACACCCGTGACAAATTTCCTGATCGGCGCGTCATATCCAGCGGCAAAGAAAAACAGAGCAGCTCCGATCAGATATGTACCAATCAGCCACCGCCGGGATTTCGTGATCCATAAGTGGATCACGCCCGCCAAGAGGCAAATGCTCAGTATCTCCTGGGATGGACGGCCCAAGGGAGCATTGAAAAGAAGCTCTCCGATAGCTTGAGGAGGTGTTTCGACGGGCCGCCAGTTCGCCGCATCGGACGGTGGCCGAAGGAAATACCAAACGGCCGTCAGAACCATCAGGCCAGCCATGAGGCCAATCGACAGAAGCCACGCCTGGCGTTTTGAATCTCTTGATCCGGCAGGCCAAAGCTCTTTCATCCTGCAGTAGTAGACTCCGAGTGCCCCTGGCAGAGCAAACGCCAAAAAAGCCACAAGCGTACTGGGGTGCGCAAGGGCTACTCCTGCAACAGCGACCCCCAGACTCAACCAGGCAATTGCCGCAGGGGGACGGTTGTGATAACCCAGCCCGAGTGCAGTGAACGCCAGCCCCAATGCTGCCGGCAAAATGGAAATCGAGAGAAGGTTGGGATAGAGAACACCCCAATCGATCATCAGGATCGGGAACGTCGCGAAGGCGGCTGAGAAAACACACGTAGCAACGATCGTCGCCCTACGATACCCCGCAACTGCCAGAGTCAAAAAGAGGCAGCTGAGCGGCCAGGCCACAGTACCTATTGCAACGCTTGTCGAGTTCACCAGAACGGGGATGCTCGCTCCGGTCAAACCGCCCACAATGGCCACGATGGCGTGCCAGCCGGCAGGGTAGGCGCTGATGCCGGTAAAGGCTCCCAAATTTAGGGGCGAAGCATTTTTCGACTCCATTGCCCATCGAACTGCGTTGAGATGGAATACGTTGTCGTAGGTCTGTGAAATGGAGCCTGGCTGAATCATTGCTGTAGCCATCTGTGCGCCAATAACAACAGCAGTCAGGACAGATCCGATGCCAGCCAGGGCGGCCAGTTGCACCTGCCCACGAGGTTCGAAGACAGAAGAATGCCTTGGACTCCACCTTCTGGCAACGAAAAAGGCCACCGCTGACACCACGGCGCAACCCACAAATACCGGCGCAGGGGTCCAGGAAACTCGTATGAAAGGAAAAATCAGGGCCAGGAAGGCAATAGTTCCAACGCTGAAGGCAGGCGCGATGAGGACTGCAAGAACTCCCCGCATGCGAATAGCCAAAGATGTCGCCAGGCCAGGAAGCAAAATCAAAAGCACAGCTGTAAGGATTACTGGCAAGGATTGCCACCAGGACACGGAAACACCACTTTCAGGAATAAACTGATCGAAAACTGGATGGCACTGACATAAAGCTGAAACCAACGAGCCTGTCGGCCAATTATGCGGGATCCATCGACCGTCGCCTGAGTTCGGCTACGACTTGGTGCACGTCGCCATCCATGATGATCTCCCCGTGCTCCAAAAGTACTCCGCGCTCACAAACCGTGGCCACCAAATCGAGGTCATGGCTCACTACAAAGAGGGTCTTGCCAGCGTCTGAAAGTTCCTTGATTTTAGCAATGCATTTGCGCTGAAACGGTTCGTCGCCGACAGCAAGAATTTCATCAATGAGGAACACCTCGGGATCAGTATGCACAGCTATGGAAAACGCAAGCCGAAGATACATGCCCGATGAGTAGAACTTTACCTCCGTGTCGATGAATTCGCCGATCTCCGAGAATTCAACTATGGAATCGAACATATCGTCGATCTGTTTCTCGGTCATCCCGAGAATGGCTCCATTGAGGTACACGTTGTCACGGCCACTGAGATCATGATGGAACCCTGCGCCCACCTCGATCAGTCCAGCCACTCTGCCACGCGTTCGGACCGTTCCGCCGTCCGGTTGGAGAACTCCGGATATGAGCTTCAGTAATGTGGATTTCCCGGAGCCGTTCAGGCCCATCAGAGCAACGGTTTCGCCTTGTTTGACTTCGAGGGTGACATCCTTGAGTGCCAGGAATTTCTTGGAGAGATCCCCTTTGCGGCCTTTAACCAGCCATACAAGCGCTTCCTTTAGTGACCTGGTGTGGCGAAGGACGAACTGTTTGCGGACGCCGATGCAGCTAATGGCAACGTGGCCATGCTTCGTCATGTTAAAGCTCCTGGGCGAAGTGTACGGAAAGCCTGCGGAACATCAGCTGGCCAAGGAACAGGACGGCGAGTGAGGTAAGCAAGGAGACGGGCAGCCAGAAGCCCAGCAGGTCAGGAGGCATGATGTCGCGTACCATCTGGTCTGATTTCAGCGTCGGTTCCCAGAAAGCCCAGTGGAAGACTTCGACGGCGGTTGTAATGGGATTTAGTTGGTAGATCCAGTACCAAGGTCCCATGACCCTCTCAACCATGGTCCAAACATAGAGCACCGGAGAAGCCCAGGTTACAACCATCACGATCATGTCCACGATGTTTTCGGAGTCACGGAAATAAACATTGGCTGCGCCGAACATCAGCCCGAGGCCAGTAGCCAGTACGGCCATCATCAAGAAGATCAACACTGCGGCCGCCAGTTGCAGGACGGACGGCGTCCAGCCCACAACCAAGCACGCGCCTACCAGAACTATCAGTTGCGGCAGGAAGTGTGCTGCCGAAACCCATACTGTCGCAGCGGGAAACAGTTCCCTCGGCAAGTAGATTTTCCGGATCAGATCGCGGTTGTCGACGATTGAACGGGTGGCATTGGACAACGACTCCGTGAAGAAGTTGACCAGTACGATGCCCGAAAACAGGTAAATGGCATAGTTGGGCGTCCCGTGTTCAAGGTTAAGGAAAATCCCCAGAGCGATGAAGTAAATCAGAAACTGCATCAGCGGTTTCACATAGGACCACATCAGGCCGAGCACTGAACCGCGGTATCGGATTTTTATTTCCTTGCGAACCAGCAGCTTCAGCAGGAAACGGTCGCCGTAGATGTCCAGGAGCCCGCGACCCACTCCGGGTTTAATAAGTTGGTCCAACTCTCGGGCCATTTAGCTGTAGTCCTTGGTATCGGCGTCGAACGTCTTTTTCCAGGCCGCGATCGAGGTGATCTCGGGGACAGCGGCACGGTACTGTTCGGCCAACTTGTCCCACTCCCGGTAGAGCCGGAGATGCAGAGCTGTGGCTTCGGCCAGCATGGACTTCAGTTTCTTGGGGTCGCGCCGGTACCAGGAGGCGCCCGTGCCCTCAGCATTAGAGACAATGACGCTGTCGTAGTGGGCGAGCCGGAACCAGCGGTTGTCGCGATGCGCCAGGAAACCCTGCGGACGTTCGGCACTCTCCGGCGCCGGAGCCTTGATCAGCTGCCGCGAGACGGTCTTGATGCCCCACGGAACCAGGTCTTTCTTACGGGGCATGCCGATCGGGGCGCCGCCCATAGGGCCCCGGCTCAGCTTGGGCGCCGGAAAGTCATCAACGTCATCCTTCAGCTGCGCATCCGGATACTCGGATTTCAGCGCGTTGATCTCCGGAAGCCTGGTGGCAAGGACCCGGTGAAGGTCTTCGGGTCCCTTCAGAAGGTCCTTGAGCGCCTCGATCCGGCCGTGCTCGGTGAAGTATTGCATGGATACAAGATGCTTGACGTCAGCCTGGACGGATTCCCGCAGCACACGACCGCCCTTGGGGTAAGGGCTGTGAATGAGAGTAGTGATGAGCCGGTTGCGTCCATGGAAGTATGACTGCCAGCCGACCATGTCATCCTTGTCGGCCCAGGAGACATGCCACACCGCCGCACCGGGCAGCGACACGGTCGCGAAGCCTGCTTCCCGGGCACGGAGGCCATATTCGGCGTCGTCCCACTTGATGAACAACGGGAGGGACAGCCCGATTTCCTCGATTACCTTGGTTGGAATCAGGCACATCCACCAGCCGTTGTAATCGACGTCTACGCGCCGGTGCAGCCAAGCAGTCTGACGGAGGTTCGCAACGCTGAAATCGTGGCGCAACTCCATATCAGCGTGTGGTTGTGCCGGCACAATACGGTATGGGTCGACCACCTCACCAAAGGTGTGGAGGACGCTGCGGCTGTAGAGGTCGAACATGTGTCCGCCAACGATCGTCGGTTTGCGGCAATGGTCTGCAAAGGTCAGCAGCCGGACAATGCTCTCGGGTTCAACCACGATGTCGTCGTCCAGGAGCAGGACGTAGTCGCTGCCGTTCTCCACTGCCTCGTACATGCCGCGGGCAAAGCCTCCGGAGCCGCCGAGGTTGGCCTGGTTGATGACGCGCAGCTTGCCGCCCAGGGACGCCGCAACGTCGGCGAACCCCTTTTGGTCCTGCACTTTCTGAGTGCCTTGGTCGACAATCAGAATTTCCTTGACATTCGTCAGGACGTCGAGGTTTTCCGCGAGGATCCGGGCATTATTCAAGCAAAAGTCGGGCTTGTTCATCGTCGTGATTTCCAGCGTGACCTGGCCGCTTTCACGGGCGGCCTCCGCTGTCTGCCACTGCCCGCCTTCGAGAAGCAGCCCGTCGGCGCCGGCAGCAAGATCGAACCAGTACCAGCCGCCGTCGCCAAAGGGTTTAAGCGTCAGCTCGAATATCGAGGTGGTATCCCCTTCGACGTGGCGACCGTCGACGCGCTGAATGGAGCCCCTGGCGTTCGACTTGTAGACCGTGACCGTGCCGGCGCCCTTTGTACTAACGACGAGCCGGATATCCCGGACAGACGTCCACCGCCGCCAGTAGCTGGCGGGGAATGCGTTGAAATAGGTGCCGAAGGAGATCTGCTCGCCGGACCGAACCCTCATGGATTCCCGCGAGAGCAGGTCCTCGAAGTGTGCCTGGCTCACACCGGAGCTGAACATTTGCAGCTTGTCTTCCGGCAGTTTCGGCGAGCGCGCAAGTTCGTCATTCTCCCGCAGGCGGATGCCACTGGCTGGACCGGCGTCCACGTACAGCGGGATAGTGTCTGTCTGATCGGCGGAAGGCAGGATGACCCGTTGGATCATGCGCCAATCGTTTACTCCGTCCCCGGCGCTCATACAGTGACTCCTCCACTTTCGATCTTGGCGCCGCCGTTGAAGTGGGGGCGAATGGCGTTATCGAACATAGTCAGCGCTGACCCGATGGCCATGTGCATGTCCAGGTACTTGTAGGTGCCAAGGCGTCCACCGAACAGGACATCCTTTTCCGCTGCGGCGAGGTCACGGTACTTGAGCAGGCGGTCCCGGTCCGCGGAGGTGTTGACCGGGTAATACGGTTCATCGCCCTTCTCGGCGAAACGCGAAAATTCCCGCATGATGACGGTCTTTCCGGTTTGGTAGTCGCGCTCAGGGTGGAAATGGCGTGGTTCGATGATCCGCGTGAAGGGCACGTCATCGTCGTTGTAGTTCACGACCGACGTTCCCTGGAAATCACCGACCTCCAGGACCTGTTCCTCAAAGTCGATGGTGCGCCAGGACAGATCGCCCTCCGCGTAGTCGAAGTAGCGGTCAACGGGGCCTGTGTAGACAACCGGAATGTTCCCAACAACCTTGTTCTTGCTGTATTCATGCGACTCGTCGAAGAAGTCGGTGTTCAGCCGCACCTCGATGTTCGGATGCTCTGCCATTTTTTCAACCCAGGCCGTGTAGCCGTTGGTGGGCAGGCCCTCGTACTTGTCGTTGAAGTACCGGTTGTCGTAGTTGTAGCGAACTGGAAGCCGGGAGATAATGCCGGCTGGCAGGTCCTTGGGGTCCGTCTGCCATTGCTTGCCCGTGTAGTGCTTGATGAATGCCTCGTACAGGGGTCGGCCGATCAGCTGGATGCCCTTGTCGTTGAGGTTTTGGGGATCCGTTCCGGCAAGCTCTCCGGCCTGTTCCTGGATCAAGTCCCTCGCCTGGCCAGGGGTGAGATTGGCCCTGAAGAACTGGTTGATGGTAGCAAGGTTGATCGGCAGGGAATAAACCTCGCCCTTATGCACGCCGTAAACCTTGTGCACATAGTTGGTGAAGCTGGTGAACCTGTTGACGTACTCCCACACCCGTTCGTTGGACGTGTGGAACAGGTGGGCGCCGTAGCGGTGCACCTCGATGCCCGTTTGCTCTTCCTTTTCGCTGTAGGCATTGCCGCCAATATGGTGGCGGCGGTCGATGACGACGACCTTCAAGCCGAGCTCAGTGGCAGCCTGTTCTGCGATTGTCAGGCCAAAAAAGCCGGACCCTACGATGACGAGGTCAGCGGTCACAAAATCTCCTGGTTTGAATGCGGGCAGCACAATGTCGTCCAAAGTCTGCTGCTCTAGCCTACCCGAGGCGCCGAGGCGGACGTCGAATCAGGGCGGGCCAGCCCCCACTCAAAAGGTGGGCGCTACCCCTCCGCCAGGATGCCATCCTGCTCAACGTACCGGGCTCCGGTCCGGGGGCACACCCATTCCCCGCCCTCGTGCTGCAGCGGGTGGCCCGCCTTCCCAACCCAGCCAACACGCCGGGCGGGTACGCCCGCCACAAGGGCAAAATCGGGCACATTCTTGGTGACAACAGCACCAGCGGCGACTGTTGCCCAAGCACCGATAGTCACCGGCGCAATACACACCGCCCGGGCCCCGATAGCCGCACCTTCACGGATAGTGACGCCGACTTTGTCCCAGTCGTCCTCTGTCTTCAGCCCGCCGTCGGGAGTCACTGCACGGGGGAAAACATCGTTGGTCAGCACCACCGCAGGGCCAATAAATACGCCGGCTTCCAGCACCGCCGGCTCGTACACCAGGGCATAGTTCTGGACCTTGCAGTTGTCGCCCAGCACGGCACCTGGACCTATATAGGCCCCGCGGCCGATCACACAGTTCTCCCCCACCTGCGCGGACTCCCGGACCTGTGCCAAATGCCACACTTTTGTTCCGGCCCCGATGATGGCCTCCTCGGACACATCAGCGCTGTCTGCAACAGTGCTCACAGTGCCTCCTTCATAGCCGGGACCGCGAGTGCGGTCGAGTCTGTAGCGATCCTAACCGAGCCCCGACAGAGTTTGTCCACATACAGCAACTCGCCGGGGCGGCTGTGGCCGTCTGCTGGCTAGCGTGGATTCAAAGGCCGTAAGGATCTGTACGCATGAAATTCCATTGCACCCTCGTCCGCAGCCAGGAATCCGGGCTGCCGGGCACACCCCTGGAACTGACTATCCAGGCTCCCGAAGGCACTGCCGGTGCCTGCATCCAAGGCGAACTGACGCGCCAGTTCGGCACAGGGGGCGTCTCGGTCAGCAGCAAGGCGCTTCAGTCACTCACGGTGGGTGAGGCGCCCTTAGTTAATGGCGCAGTTCTGGTCGAGAGGGCCGCCCTTGCTGGCGCGCGTAAATTACGACGGCGGGCGCCCGCTGATGAGGCGTACCTCGCCCTGGCCGTTCACAGCGGCGTGGGCGCCGGCATCGTCGTACCGTTACGCCGCGGCTCGTACACCCTCGGCAGGAGCGGTACCCGGATCGAGATCCCCGATCCCGAACTCTCCCGTGAACACGCCCGCCTCGATGTGACCGAAACAGACATCATGATCATCGATTTGGACAGCGCGAACGGCATCGACGTCGACGGCGGGAGGGTCAGGAATGCAGTCATTTCCACAGACTCCGTCATCCGCTGCGGGAACACAACAATGTCGCTGGTTCTGCTGGACCCGCCGGAAAGAGCACTGGACCACGCCGGGATGTCCACCCAGGAACCCCTCACCGTCACCGGCCGAACGGAGACAAGCAACCGGACAGTGCTCATCCTGACCGCAGCCCTTCCGCTGCTGATCGGGGTGGGACTTGCCGTAGTAACGGGAATGTGGATGTTCCTCGCCTTTTCGGCCGCTTCAGCAGTATCCGTCCTCGTTCCCCTCGCCGCCGGGCGCCGCCAGCGCCGGGACCTCGCCACTTCTATTGCGGCTGCCGTGGAGGAAGACCGGAAACGACGGTGCCTGGCGGGCCCGTCGCTTGCATGCCTGATGCTGGCCGCCCGCCAGAAGCAAGGCAGCCCAAAACAGGGCGGCCAAAAACAGGTCGGCGAGACACAGACTGCCTCCTCCGACGATGGCGTTGAGGAGGCCGGTGTGTGGCTGCGGCTTGGCGAGGCTTTCCAACCGGCGAACGTGAAAGTGGAGCGGGGGGACCCTTCCGCCGGCGTTCCATCCGCGGGCATTGTTCCCGTCGCTTTGGATCCGGACATCGCCAGGACCACCTTCCGGGGACCGAAGGCCGTAGCCGACGGCCTGGTCCGTTCACTCGTCATGCAACTCTCCGGCTACCCCAGGGCCCGCAGCACACGCGTTCTCATCGTGGGGGACGCGGAGCGTCTTCCTCTAGCCGCCCGGTACCTGCCCGGCAGCACTCTCACCGCTTCCTCTCATGGCGCACGCAGAATTTTGGCGGAGGGCTTTGGTCCCGCCCATCAGCATGGTGTCCTCATCATGCTCGGAACTTCGAGTGCTCAGGACGACGACGCGGCATCCGCCATGGCGGCAGGGCTTGGCTGGCAGGTCCTTCAGTTCCTCCCTGCTGCCGGGGGAGGTGACCGAACTTGGGAGGTGGAAATTTCTGAGCGGACATCCATCCTTCGGGGCCCGGCAGGTGAGGTTGCCTTCGTCCCGGATCTCGCCCCGGAGTCAGTGTTCACCGATTTCTGCCGGAACCTCGCTGGGCAACCGGCCCCGCCGGACAAAGGACCCAAGACTGTCCCGGGCTCCTGCGCGCTCAGTGACCTCCTGCCGCTTTCCCCAGCCGGGGTCGCGGCCCAGTGGAATCAGAGCGCGCAGGCCGATGGATTGCCTGTGGCCATGGGAATCAGCGCCGCTGGAACGCATGGCTTGGACCTCGTCTCAGACGGCCCGCATCTGCTGGTCGCGGGAACCACGGGCTCGGGCAAGTCAGAACTGCTCCGCACGTTCGCCCTGGCATTGGCCCTCAGCCATCCGCCAGACCGCGTGAATTTCCTCTTTGTTGATTTCAAGGGCGGGTCCGGGCTTGGCCCTTTAACGGAACTCGTCCACTGCGTCGGGATGCTGACCGACCTGTCCACCTACGAGCTCGAACGGACCATGGCCTCGCTCAGGGCTGAGATCAGGTTGCGGGAGGAAGCTCTGGCTGCCGCCCAGGTGCCGGATCTCGCCTCGTACCGTTCCACCGGGGCTTCCCCCAGCTTTCCACTCCCCCACCTGGTGATTGTGATCGATGAATTCAGGATGCTGGTTGATGATGCGCCGGAGGTGCTGCGGGAATTGATGCGGATCGCAGCGATCGGGCGGTCGCTGGGGATCCACCTGGTAATGGCTACCCAGCGGCCGCAGGGAGCCGTCACAGCGGACATCCGGGCCAATGTCACCTCCAGCATCGCCCTTCGAGTGCAATCCGATATGGAGTCTTGCGACATCATCAACACCAAGGATGCAGCACGTATCAGCGTGGGTACGCCGGGACGGGCTTTTATGGCGCGGGGTACTGAAGCGCCGCAGGAATTCCAGACAGCGACAATCGGGACAGCCCGTGCCGGGCCTGGCTGGGCAGACGCTATCAAGGTGCAACACGCCGTGGACTGTTTCACACGGGATGGAACCAGTGATGCAGACGGAGAAAGCAGCGGGGACCAGCCGCCCGGGCAACAGACACCCGCCCAAGCTGCCCAACCGTTGGTGGCGATGGTGCAGGACCTGTGGCACGGCCGGAACGGACCGGCACCCCGGCTTCCGGTGGCCGCTCCCCTGCCTTCGAATCTGCCGGTTCCTGGCAGCAGACAGTCTGCAGGCCACCCCGGCAGCGGGAAAAACGCAGGATGGGCAATCGAACTCGGACTGATGGATCTGCCGGAAGACCAGAAGGTGGTTCCCCTCGTGTGGAAGCCCCCGGAGCACAGTCATCTGGCGCTGGTCGGCGGCCCGTCTTCAGGTGCGCTGGAGGCCCTTGAATTCGCCGTCTCCCAGATTGTCCTCCATCCGGTGGAAGCACACTGCTACCTGCTGGGCGCAGGCGGCGCTTTCCGTGGCCTTGCCGGCTCCGGTCGAATTGGAGCGCACGTAGGCCCGCACGAGCTCCGGCGGGCGGTCCGTGTGCTGGAGCGCCTGAAACAGGAGATGGCCCGGCGGTTAAGCGACGGTGGGATGAAGAGCGAGGTGCCATTGGTACTGGCTATTTCCGGATGGGGATCATGGATATCGGCCCTGCGGGCAGGACCCTTGGCCTGGGCCGAAGACCTCGTACAGGATCTGGCCCGGGACGGCAGCCGGGCGGACATTGTGGTGATGCTTGAGGGCGACAGGGAACTTGTCAGTTCCCGGACGTTCGCTTTGCTCGCGAACCGGCTATATTTCCCCACCGGATCCAATGCGGACAGCCGGATAGCGTGGCCACGCATGCCCGCTACAGCCGAGAATAAAGGACGGGCCGTGGCGTTCGGCGCCATCGCCGGCGGCGGCCCTGCAGTGAGCCAGCTGTACAACCCGGACCTGGAAACCTTGAGCAAGTGGGCCATGGCCCCAGGAAAGGCGCCCACAAAACGTCCCTTCCGCATCGAACCACTTCCTGCGCTGGTGCAGGCCACCAAGATCAGTTCCAGCGCAACGAGCAATCTGAGCAGCACCCCGGAGTCTCCAAAGCCGGCCAATAGTGCGACAGGCAACAACAACGGGGCAGGCAGCAAGGGCCAACCCTTGGTGATTGGTATCGGCGGGGATGAGCTCGAGCCAGCATCCATCAGCCTGCCGTACGGAGGCGTGCTCACAGTCCTAGGCGGACCCGGATCGGGGAAAACGAACCTCCTGCGCGCGCTGCCTCTGATGAATCCGGCACGCGGGCCATGGCTTTGCTGCGAGGCAGGTAGCGACGCCGCTGAGTACTGGCAGCAGTCGCTGGCGACGGCAGCAGCGGGCCGTGCACAACCAGGGACCTTGGCGCTGGTGGACGATGCCGATCTCTTATCCACCGAAACCCTGCAGTACCTGTCGGAACTGAACGCATTGGGCTGCGCGGTGGTGCTGACGGCCAACTACAGCCCCCTGCTCCTGCAGCGTGTGCCGCTGGTCATGAAGTCCCGCGCGTCCGGAACCGGCGTGCTATTGGCACCCCGTTCACTACTGGATGGTGACCTCTTTGGAACCAGGTTTGAAATGGAGGCCCACCCAGTACCCGGCAGAGGAGTGCTGATCTCCCGCGACGGGGCACGGAACGTCCAAGTCGGCTGGTCCGGCTGGAACCAGACCCATGTGTAGTGCCGAACGCCAGCGCACGAACGCGGCATTCAGCCCACATAAGGAGTCGAGCCAGTCAGAGGGCCGGCGTGGAACCGCCCGTGCGGGAAGCGAAGGTGATGAGCTTGTTCTGGAACAACAGCACAACGGCAGTGACGGCCGGAATCAGCATCGCCAGTCCAGCCACGGGAAGGCCGGCGCTCATTGTTGGGAAGCCGATGGTGAGGACAAACAACTGGGCCACCAGGGCAGCAGCCCTGGTCCACCGGTATCCGCGGTAGAGAAAAAGTGCCACCGCGTACAGCCAGGCCGAGAACGCCAGCAACAGCCCCAGCGTAAAGACGGCACCCCAGAACGACAGCACGGGACTGCCCGCTGCAAGCTGGTAGCCGTACCAGGCGGCCGCAGCCAACAGGGCGGTTGCTTCGGCAGCGACAATCACGGCCACCACGAGCACCGCAGGCGGACGGGCCCGGCCACTTGGCTGTTCTGGCCCGGACCCCCCTGTGGGCGCCTGCGGGTCTACGGGGTTTTCCGGAGGTCTTGACACATTGGCACCCTACCGGACATAGTCGGACAGTGGTGAGGCCCAGTACCGCCACTGTGATGTATCGCTCAGCGTTCCGGGGATTTCAAGCCTTATTACCCCTTGTTTACACAGCGTTAACATGACAGGCTTGATTCAGATGACCAACGGGGCCCTGCCGGGCCCCTTTCCTTTGTAGCTACTAGTGAATAATTTCACAAAGGGCACTTCCCAGAAATGGAGCAACTGATCAGCATGGATTGGCGTAACCGCGCAGCGTGCCTCGAAAAGGACCCGGAACTGTTTTTCCCCGTTGGAAACACAGGCCCGGCACTCCTGCAGATCGAGGAAGCCAAGAGCGTCTGCCGCCGGTGTCCCGTAGTGGACACATGCCTGCAGTGGGCTCTCGAGTCGGGCCAGGATGCCGGTGTATGGGGCGGCATGAGCGAAGACGAGCGCCGGGCCCTGAAGCGCCGTGCAGCACGCGCCCGCCGCGCCTCCTGATCCCTCCAGGCACAACGGCTGGCTGAAAAAGCTTAACGAGAAGGCCCTGGCCGCAACCCGCAAAGGTTGCCGCCAGGGCCTTCTGCTGTCTCCTGCTACTTGGCCGGAAGGATCAGCCGGATCTGCACGGCGGTGCCGCCGCCTTCACGGGGAAGCCACTGGATGCTCCCGCCCAGCTCGCTGGTGACCAGCGTCCGCACGATCTGCAAACCGAGGCCCTCAACATGAGGAGTATCAGGAAGTCCCACCCCGTCGTCGGCAATGGTCACGGTGAGTTCCTCGCCGTCGTCGCCTTCGGAACGGTCGGCCAGCAGCCAGACAGTCCCGGTCCGCCCCTCCAGGCCATGCTCCACAGCATTGGTGACGAGTTCATTGATCACCAGCGCCAGCGGCGTGGCAAAATCACTCGGCAGTTCACCGAACATGCCCGAACGCTCGGTCCGGACCTGCTGGGACGGCGACGCCACTTCCGCGGAAAGCCTGAACTGCCGCCCGATCAGCTCGTCAAAGTCGACACTCTGCGTCAGGCCCTGGGACAGGGTTTCGTGAACCAGGGCGATAGTTGCTACCCGGCGCATCGCCTGTTCGAGCCCCTGCTTCGCCTCATCGCTCACCATCCGGCGGGACTGCATGCGCAACAGCGCGGCCACCGTCTGCAGGTTGTTCTTGACCCGGTGGTGGATTTCGCGGATGGTGGCGTCCTTTGTCACCAGCTCCATCTCGCGCCGCCGAAGCTCGGAAACGTCGCGGCAGAGGACCAGCGCGCCGAAGCGCTGCTGCTCATCACGCAGCGGGATGGCCCGCAGTGACAGGCTTACGCCGCGGGACTCGATCTCGCTGCGCCACGGCATCCGTCCGGTTACTACCAGGGGCAAGGTTTCGTCCACCATGCGGCGGTCCTTCAGCAGGCTGGCGGTGACCTCGGCCAGGGAGCGCCCCTCCAGGGACTCCCCGTCACCGAGACGCCGGAAAGCGGACACGCCGTTCGGGCTGGCGTACTGCACCATGCCCTCGGCGTCCAGCCTGATGAGCCCGTCTCCAACCCGTGGTGCGCCGCGGCGGGAACCCGTGGGCGAGGCGAAGTCCGGCCACAGCCCCAAGGTCCCCATCCGCAGCAGGTCGTAGGCGCACTGCCTGTAGGTCAGTTCAAGCCTGGAGGGCATGCGCGAACTGGAAAGGTCCATGTGCGTGGTGACAACGGCCAGGGTCCGCCCGTTCCGGACCATGGGGACGGCTTCCACCCGGAGCGCCATTTCGCTGCTCCAGTTGGTTTCGCTGGAGCGCTCGATGGAGCGGCTGTTCCATGCCTTGTCCACCAGCGGCTGGAGGTCCGAGCGGATGGGTTCGCCCACGAAGTCGCCATGGAACACCGTATGTGTGGTGGAAGGCCGGACGTGAGCCAGCGCCACATACCCGTGGTCAGGGTGGGGGAACCAGAGCGCCAGGTCGGCGAACGCCAGGTCCGCGACCATCTGCCAGTCCCCCACCAGGAGGTGCAGCCATTCGGCATCGCCCGGCCCGAAATCAGCATGTTCCCTGATAGGGTCCGTAAAGATTGCCACTGCACCTCCATTTGCGACGCAGCACCGGCTAGCGTCGGACGATTGACCTCAAGAGCCTCAATGCTACCGACAGTGAGGCCATATCGTCGGCCTCGAGGGCATTGACCTCATCGAACATGCTCTTCGCGCGGCCCAACTGCTCGGCGTTCTGCGCCTCCCAGTCCTTGAGCCGCGCCTCCGGTGAATCGGCCGCAGCGGTGGCGTCCAGCACCGCCGTCGTAATGTCCGAGACTGTGGAATACAAATCATCGCGCAAGGCAGCCCTGGCCAGCGCCTGCCACCGGTCCTGCCGCGGCAGGCTGCTGATCCGCTCCAGGAGCGAGTCAGCGTGGAACCGGTTGAAAACGGTGTAGTAGACCGCCGCGATCTCCTCCACAGGATTCCTGCGAACCCTCGCGATCTTCGCGATGTCCAGCAGCACAAAGCTCTCGAACAGCTCCGCCCAGCGCAGTGCCAGCCCCTCGGGAAGCTCCCACTCGCGGGCCGTGGAAAGCCAGCCGGCCACCCTGTCCCGGTCGTCCCCGCGCAGGTAATCCAGCAGGCGGGCCCGCATCGGGTCGACAAGGGGCTTGAATTCCTCCACAACGTCGGCGATAGGCCTGGACACGCTGCCCTGTCCCAGCAACCACCGCACTGCCCGGTCCAGCAGCCGCCGGATGTCCAGGTGGACTGCGCTCCAGTGCTCGGTGGGGAACGACGCCGGCAGGCTGTTCAGCTCCTCCACCATCGCATCGAGCTCGTAGACCTCACGCAGGGCAACGAAGGCCTTGGCTACCGCAACTTCAGAGGCCGATGTTTCTTCCATGGTCCGGAACGCGAACGTGATGCCGCCAAGGTTGATCATGTCGTTGGCCACTATCGTGGCGATGATCTCGCGGCGCAGCGGATGGGTATCCAGCTCCGCATCGAAGCGGTCCCGCAGCTGCTCCGGGAAGTAGGCCCGCAGCGTCTTCCGGAACCACGGGTCGTCGGCCAGGTCGCTGTCCCGCAGCGCTGAGGCCAGCTCGATTTTGGCGTACGCGGCCAGCACCGACAGTTCCGGAGAGGTCAGGCCCTGGCCCTGCTGCAGCCGTTCATGCAGCTCCGCTGTGGTGGGCAGCGCCTCCAGTTCCCGGTTCAGGTCGGCCTTCTTCTCCAGCCAGTCCATCAGGCGCTCGTAGCTCGGGCTCCACTCGGCCACCCGGGTACGGTCGTTCAGCAGCAGGATGTTCTGGTCGATGTTGTCCTCAAGGACGAGGCGGCCCACCTCATCGGTCATCGATGCAAGGAAACCGGCGCGCTCTTCGGCGGACAGCTTCCCTGCAGCGACCATGCGGTCCACGAAGATCTTGATGTTGACCTCGTGGTCCGAGCAGTCAACGCCGGCGGAGTTGTCGATGGCATCGGTGTTGAGGATAACTCCCTGCAGTGCGGCCTCAATTCGGCCGCGCTGCGTCATGCCGAGGTTTCCGCCTTCACCCACCACCTTGACGCGCAGGTCCTTGCCGTCCACCCGGATGGCGTCGTTGGCTTTGTCCCCCACCGCGGCGTTGGATTCGGTGCTCGCCTTGACGTAGGTTCCGATTCCGCCGTTGTACAGCAGGTCGGCAGGTGCCAGCAGGATGGCGCGGAGGAGTTCGGGCGGGCTGAGTTCAGTGGTGTCCGCGGGAAGTCCCAGGGCAGCCCGCACCTGCGCCGACACCGGAATCGACTTCGCCTGGCGCGGGAACACCCCGCCGCCTTCGCTGATGAGGGACTTGTTGTAGTCATCCCACGAAGACCTGGGCAGCTCGAACAACCGCTGCCGCTCCACGAACGAGGTCTCCTCATCCGGATTGGGGTCGAGGAAGACGTGGCGGTGGTCAAATGCCGCGATGAGCCTGATGTGCCTTGAGAGGAGCATGCCGTTACCGAACACGTCACCGGACATATCTCCTACACCCACCACGCTGAACGGCTGGGTCTGCGTGTCCAGGTCCAGCTCGCTGAAGTGGCGCTTCACTGATTCCCAGGCCCCGCGGGCGGTAATGCCCATAGCCTTGTGGTCGTAGCCCACCGAGCCGCCGGAGGCAAAAGCGTCTCCGAGCCAGAAGCCGTATTCGGCGGCCAGCCCGTTCGCGATGTCCGAGAAGGTCGCGGTTCCCTTGTCCGCCGCCACCACGAGGTAGGAATCGTCGCCGTCGTGCCGTACAAGGTCCGACGGCGGCACGAGCCGCTCGTCGCCGCCCTCCGTCAGGAGGTTGTCAGTGAGGTCGAGCAGGCCGCGGATGAACGTCTTGTAGCTTTCGATGCCTTCGGCCATCCACGCGGAGCGGTCCACCGTGGGATCCGGGAGCTGTTTGGCGAAGAAGCCGCCCTTGGCCCCGGTAGGCACGATGACGGCGTTCTTGACCGTCTGCGCTTTCACCAGGCCAAGGACTTCGGTGCGGAAGTCCTCGCGCCGGTCGGACCAGCGCAGGCCGCCGCGGGCCACCTTGCCGAATCGAAGGTGGACGCCCTCGACGCGGGGGGCGTAGACCCAGATTTCGAACATGGGGCGCGGGAAGGGCAGCCCCTTGATCTGTGAGGGATCAAGCTTGAAGCTCAGGTGCGGCTTGTACTGGTAGAAGTTGGTCCGGAGCGTCGATTCGATCAGGTTGAGGAAGGTCCGCAGGACGCGGTCCGCATCCAGCGTGGCCACCTTTTCGATGGCCTCCGCCAGTTCTGTACGCACGGATGCCTGGGCCTCAACCCGCTGCTCTTCGCTTAGCGATGGATCGAAGCGGGCGGCGAAGAGCGCGCTGAGGCCCCTGGTGACGTCCGGGTTGGCGAGCAGCGTGTCAGCCATGAATCCGAAGGAATTGCTGTTGCCCATCTGGCGCATGTACCGGGCGTAAGCGCGCAGCACAGTGATCTGGCGCCACTGCAGTCCCTCCCGGAGGACCAGCCTGTCAAACGCGTCAGACTCGGCAGCGCCGGTCACCGCGGCACCGAAGGAATCGGCAAGAAGCTCATTGGTGGCCACCGGATCCACACCCGCCGGGTATTTCAGGCCGAGGTCGTACAGGAAGAAGTCCCGCCGGTCCGCGGTTTCGATCTCGAACGGGCGCTCGTCGAGCACCTCCAGGCCAAGGTTGTGGAAGAAGGGCAGGATCTGGCTCAAACTCTTTGGCTCCAGCATGTAGAGCTTGACCCGGGCGTCCTCCTCAAGCGTTGCCCCTGCCCCTTCGGGAAGGTAGACATGGACGCCGGGGCGTTCCTGCTTGGCGCCTGCCGTACGTTCCGCGGCCGCACCGTATTTTTCGAAACGGGCGATGTCCTCGAGGGCGTCCTCAACTTCATAGTCCACCCGGTAGCTCGCAGGAAAGGCTTCCGACCAGATGGCCGCCAGCTCCTTGGCCTCACCGACGTCCCGGCCTTCGCGCAGGACTTCAGCGATGCCTTCGCTCCAGGAGCGGGCGGCCAGCACGAGCCGCTTTTCCAGTTCCTCCGTGTTGACATGGCTGACGTCGGCACCCTTGGGCAGGCGGATGCGGAAGAAGAGCCGGGCGAGGGCGGACTCCGTCATGCGCGCCTCGTAGTCGATGGAGACGGCCTGGAAGGTTTCGCGCAGTTCCTGCTCGATCCGGAGCCGGACGTTGGTGGTGTACCTGTCCCGGGGAAGGTAGACGACCGCGGACATAAAGCGGCCATAGATGTCGGGACGCAGGAAGAGCCGGGTGCGCCGGCGTTCCTGCAGTTTCTGGATGCCCAGGGCCGTGGCAGCGAGGTCCGGAACTTCGATCTGGAAGAGTTCGTCCCTCGGGTATGTTTCCAGGATGCCCAGGAGGTCTTTGCCGGAGTGCGAGTCCGGCGGGAAGCCGGCACTGCTTAGGACGTCGTCGACCTTTTCCCGGACGATGGGAATGTTGCGGACGGACCCCGTGTAGGCACTGGTAGCGAAGAGGCCGATGAAGCGCTGCTCCCCATTAACATTGCCTGCGGCATCAAAACTCTTTATTCCGATGTAGTCAAGGTATGCCGACCGGTGGACGGTGGAACGCGAATTGGCCTTTGTGATGACAAGGGCACGCTTTTCACGTGCCTTTTTCCTGCCGGTGTCGGTCAGGTGCTGGATGTGCGGTGAGTCAGCGGATGCGCGCAACAGCCCCAGGCCGCTGTCTTCGCGCAGTTCCAGCACATCTTCCCCGTCCACGTTGACGAGGTCGTATTCCCGGTAGCCGAGGAAAGTAAAGTTGCCGTCATCGAGCCAGTGCAGGAGGTCCTGAGCCTGGCGCAGCTCGGCGATCTGGGCCGGGTTGGCCACCTTGTCCAGGTTCTCTGCGATCTCCAGCGCCTTCTGGCGCATCTTGGGCCAGTCTTCAACCGCGGCCCGGACGTCGTTCAGTACACGCTGCAAGCCTTCCAGGAGTGAGGCTTTGACTTCATCGGAGACACGGTTGATCTCGACGGCGATCCACGACTCCATATAAGAGGCGCTCTCACCCTGTGCAATGAGATGGGACAGGCTGGGCATGGCGGCGGTGTCACCGCTGGAAATGCCGATATGGGAGGGGACTTTGTTGACCTTCACCAGCGCGCCGGTTTCCCTGTTGCGGGCCGCAACGAACAGCGGGTGTACCACCAGCCTGATGGCCGCGTGCTGGCGGACGAGTTCCGCGTTGACGGAATCGACGAGGAACGGCATGTCATCGGTGACTACGAAGACCACGCTGCTGTCTTCCTCATCATGGATGGCGATGTTCGCCTGGCCCGGCTTCCTGATGGAAGCCACGTTGCGGTGCCCCTCCGCCCTGGCGGTCAGCAGATCCACGGTGTAGCTCCGGGCGTCCTCGTCAGCCAGGTGCTCATAGTAGTCCCCGAGAAAGCCTTCATGGCCTTCAATGGAAAGGGGCTGATCCTCCACGCTGGATCCAGACGACATCGACAAACGCCTCCATCACAAGTCTTCGCTGCATCGTCGCAGCTCTTACGGCGAGCCTAGTCCTTTAGTTTCCGCCGTGCTGTGGAAGAAAATACAGAGGTTCTCGTTTTTTGCTGGACAGGTGCACAAACGAGTTCGGCGATGGCGCGACGAAGCGGAGAATCCGGCGCCACCTCCAGCAACAGCGAACCACCAAGCAGCGCGGAATCGGCCGCCGCGGCGTCGTGGGGCAGGAAGGCCTTGAGTTCCGACGCCGGGCCGTAGCGTGCCCAGGCGTCCCGCAGTTGGCGCTCAGGGCCCCGACCCACCGAGGAGGATCGGACTTTATTCATCACGACGACGGGCGCGGCCTGCGGCACCGCCTCCTCAAGCTCGGCAAGGCCGCGCACAAGCCGTGGCACACCCACAGGATCCGCTGCACCGACCGCATAGACGGTGTCCGCGAGCTCAAGCGAACGCAGGGTGGCTGCGTTCCGCCGGGGAGCCATGGTGTCGAAACTCAATTCCTCATCGGCTTCCAGGCAGAAGCCAGTGTCCACCACAACAACCTCTGCGATCTGCCTGGCACGCTCCAGCACCAAGGCAAGGGCCGGTGCCCGGAGCTCCGTCCATCGGTCCGCGCGGGTAATGCCGGTCAGTACGCGAAAAGAGCCCAGTTTCGTGGCAACGGGAGTGGCCACCTTCTTCAAGGCCTGGCTGTCCAGCAAGCCTTGGTCGGCCAGCCGGCAGGCCTGGGCCAGGCCGGCCGATTCGTCCATCAGGCCCAGCACCGCAGCAACGCTCGCCCCATAACTGTCAGCGTCCACGAGGAGGACCGATTTTCCCTCAGCGGCCAGTTCACCGGCAATGTTGGCGGCAAGGGTTGTCCGGCCCGGCGATCCTGCCGGGCCCCAGACCGCGATGATCTCGCCGGGCCCCGGCTCATCGGGACTCCTTTGCGTGTCCAGCTCAACGGGGGCGAGGGCAGCACCAGGATCGGCAGCGGCGCTGCGGTAGGCTCCAACGCGCCCGCCCCCGGTCAGCAGCGCCACCGCCTCGGCGATCCTTTCCGACAGCACCGCCGATTCCACCCCGGTCAGGGCTGAGGCCACTCCTATCCCCCGCAGCCTGGCGGCTTCCTCGGCCGAGTCGGTCAGGGCGATGACGGCTACGCCCACAGCGCCCAGCCGGTCCACGAGAGAGGCGGTGAGATCCTCCGAGCCGTCCGCTACTACCGCAGCGCGCGCCAGTCCGCTCTGGCACGCTGCCAGCAGTTCGGTGAGTTCAGTACACCTGCGCACTACCGTCACGGGTCCATGCAGGCGTTCCAGCCCGCCGACCAGGTCCTCGCGGCTCTGGCCAACAGTGACGACGGGAATGCTCATCGAGTGCCGCCCCCTGGATTCCAGACAACGGAAATTTTCGCTTCGTTGGCTTGCGCACCGAGCAGGGCGGGCATCTGGGTGTCTTCGACGAGAACCATCAACACCATGGTCCGGGAGGATCCCAGGGTTGTAGTGCCCTCCGTGACCTCAGCAATCTCAGCGCCAGGCAACAAAAGCTTCGGCTCACTGAACCCATTCCGCGCATCAGGCTGGGCCACCCAGACATCCACCCTGGCGCCCGGGACCGCCTGGGCGGGCAACGTTTCTTCAATGGTGAGGGCAACCGGCTTGCGGTCAAGCTCATCCACTGCGCCCAGGCTGGCCCTGGGCACAAGTTGGTCCTTGCCGATCCGTTGGACGGCAACAACGCCTTCCGGCAACCCCGACTCGGCGGTGATGTACTGGGATTCAGTCTCACCCAGCCTCACCTTGGCCCGGACGACATTCTCCGACGTCAGCTTTTCACCCACGGCAATGCCGTCCCTGGCAGCGTAGACCTCCGTGGTCCGGTCCGCGCTGTCCACGAGAAAAACGACGCCTGCCACGGACGCCAGCACCAGGAGGACACCTGCCAGCAGGCGGGGGTCCTTCCAGGAAGGTCGTTTCAGCCTGGCAGCCGCAGCAGATGACTCAGGAACCATTACCTTTTCTCCCCCCAATGTGCACCGGGACTGCGCGGTGTGCCCGGACTCCCCATTGTTACCGCAGGGGCCCGGGAACGAAAGTCATAAATTCAAACAAGATCAAATTGTGGATAACGCCAGCAAAATGCACCTTGCGGTGGCAAAATAGGTCCATGCCCAGGTTTCTTACGCTCGCAGATGTCGCGGAACAGCTCCAGATCAATTCCCCGGCTGCGTACGCCCTGGTGCGCAGCGGCGAGCTCAAAGCCATCCAGGTGGGCGGCCGCGGCCAGTGGCGCGTCGAGGAAAAAATGCTTGAGCAGTACATCGAGGAACGCTATGCCGAGGCGAGCCGCATGATCCAGGAGTCCAAGTCCAAGTCGGTTTGACGTGGCCGGCGGCCGTTGCCGTCCGGGACATCTGGCACTCAGTCGGCTGTACGAGGCGACGTAATGGCTGCCAGGGCAGCAAAGGGAATGGTGTCAACGTGGCTGACCTGATGGCTGCGCCGCACCTCACCGGGGTTAACAACGGCAAGGTCGAGATAGTCCTTGCCGACACGGTCGATAACCCCAGCCAGCCGCGCAGACCCTGAAGTACTCCCGACAAGGACCGAGAGTACCGCACGGTCCCTGGCCATGCTGCGCAGGGCATGGGAAAGCCCCAATTTTCGCCGGACCGATGACGTCTCCGTGGTCGAGAACCTGCCCAGCCCCATGTACCGTGCAGCCGCTGCATACGGAATAAGAGTTTGGTGCTGTCCTTCATTAAGAACCAGGGCATCGCCGCCAGCGTGCACGAGCATGCCTGAAAAAGACTCCCCTGACGCAAGATAAACCGTAAGCCGGCAACCCAACACCCCGCGCAGACGGTCCGCGAGTTCCAGGCTGACCATCTCTGCCCTGGCCCGCTCATTAATTTCCGCGTCGAGCGCCAGCCTGTCCGCCTCGGTGAATTGGCTTTCCAGGTCATTGAAGAGTGCATCCCAGCGCATTCGGCAAGCGTAGGGCCGCTCCACCGCCCGGTCAACGCAGGAACTTTTTTCTCTCCAACGTCTGGACAAAGGAAGAATAACCGAGGCAAACTAAGGCTTGTTGCATCAAACAACACCAAACTGCATCAAACAAGGACAGATATGCCAAAGCAAGCAGAAGCTACTACCTGGACGGATACCCTTTGCGCGGCAGCAATACTCCTGCTGGGTGGCCTGCTGTGCTTGGTGGGGGCCGGCCTGCTGGAGCACTGGCAGGATTCCTCGGCACAGCGCCAGGAACTCCACGCGGAGGACCTGCTGGGCGCGGCGGCAGCTGCGGGCGGAGCCATTCTGGTGGGTTGGTGGATTCTGTCCCTGCTCCTGGCCGGAGCCACCGCGGTCCTTGACCGGGGCGGAAAAATCCGCGCTGCTGCGGTCACGCGCCGGCTGTCGCCTGCGTTTATGCAACGGCTTGTACTTGCTGCGCTGTCCGTCCAGCTGGTGGCCGGCCCATCGGCGAACGCGGCTGCGACGGTTCCGGGACCGGAATGGGCTCCCACACAGGACCTCGTTTCGTCCGCTCCGGCGGGTCCCGGAAACGTCACCGACCCGTCAACCTTTGCCGGAAGCGGAGCCGACGGGGCTCTGGAGCTTCCGCCGCTTGAAGAAGCTGTGAGGGACAAGGCATTTCCTCCATCCGATTTCGAGCCGGGCTGGCAGCCTGCAGCCCCTGTGGTCAGCCCAGGGTTGCTGGCGGCGCCGGCTGCGCGCAACTCCAGTGATGCCGGCACGGAGACCGTGACAGTGCTGGCCGGCGACACCCTGTGGGACATCACCGCATTCGCGATGGGGCCGGAGGCAACCGACGTGGAGATCGCCATGGCATGGCCCCGATGGTACGAGGCCAACCGTTCAGTTATCGGCCTGAATCCGGATGTGCTGCTTCCGGGACAAATCCTTCAGCCGCCAACCGCGGCATAACTACGGGCTGGGCTCTGAAGGATCCCGGCCGCCAATTAAGGGGAAAGCAATGACTGCAGTGACTCCGATCAGAGCCGGCCAGCAATCTGGAAGGGCTGAGAATATCCCGGGCCGCACCCGGGACTTAACGCCAAACCAAGCCGGGGCTCCTTCCGGATTGCGGGCCGTTGATGACCTGTCCGAGGTCCGCGCAGTCACCCGCGGGACGGTGCAGGCAGCCATGGAAGTGCTGGCGGGAATCCGCCCCATACACCAGCTGGCCCGTCGCCTCGATCCGCGGTGCCTGTCAGCGCTGCAACACCGTGCCTGCCTGATAAGACGCGAAGTCGCCCGGACGAACAATCCTGCGTTGGCGCGGCTGCACAGAAATTCCGTGGTCCGTTCGGTACGCGTTTGCGAAGTGGCTGAGGGGATTTATGAAGCGAGCGCCGTGGTGGTGGACGACGTCCGTGCCCGGGCTGTCGCTGTCCGCCTGGAACGGAGCAAGCAGGTATGGCGGGTCACTGAGCTTGTCATTGGCTGAGGGCATCATGCCTCTGAGCGAAACCGAACTGGGCTGGAACTGGAGCAGGGCCGGGAATCGCATTCCCGGCCCTGCTCCGTATTTCTCATTGCCCGCCGGCTCACTCAGCCCGCGGCTAACGCTTCTTCTTCTTTGCGGGACGCTTGGCTGCATCCTGCGCAGCTGCCTTGGCCGGGTTTCCAGAACGGCCGGACTGCCGCGTCTCCACGCGGGTCTGCGTTCCGCCGCTTTCGCTCGGTGCGGTGTACTGCAGCTGGGCCGGCTGCGCCGGCGCTTCCAGGCCGGCGGCGCGCACCTGCGGCTCGACGTGCTCGGTGTGCCCGCCCTCGGCGTCGGCAACCACCACATCCTGGGCGGGGGTGACTTCCACTTCCAGGTTGAACAGGAAACCCACGCTTTCCTCGCGGATGGCCTCCATCATGCTCTGGAACATGGCGAAGCCCTCACGCTGGTACTCAACGAGCGGATCGCGCTGGGCCATGGCCCGCAGTCCGATTCCCTCCTTGAGGTAGTCCATCTCATAAAGGTGTTCCTGCCACTTACGGCCGATAACTGACAGCACAACCCGGCGCTCCAGCTCGCGCATGCTTTCGGAGCCAATCGCCTCTTCCCGGGCCTGGTAGACCAGGCGAGCGTCGGACAGCAGCTCTTCCTTCAGCATCTCAACAGTAAGCCTGGACTTTCCGCCGGCTTCCTCGATGATCTCCTCCGGGGTGACACTGACCGGGTAAAGCGTCTTGAGGTTGGTCCAGAGCTGGTGGAAATCCCAGTCGTCGCCGTTGCCTTCGGCAGTCGCAGCGTCAATGAGCGCCGTGATGGTGTCCTCCACGAAGTACTGCACCTTTTCGTGCAGATCATCGCCTTCAAGGATGCGGCGGCGGTCGCCGTAGATGGCTTCGCGCTGGCGGTTGAGGACGTCGTCGTACTTTAGGACGTTTTTGCGCTGCTCAGCATTGCGGCCCTCCACCTGGCCCTGCGCGGAGGCGATGGCCCGCGAGACAAGCTTGGATTCCAGGGCGACGTCGTCCGGCACCGAGCTGTTCATCAGCCGTTCCGCAGCGCCGGAGTTGAACAGGCGCATCAGGTCGTCCGTCAGCGAGAGGTAGAACCTGGACTCGCCGGGGTCACCCTGGCGGCCGGAACGGCCGCGGAGCTGGTTGTCGATGCGGCGTGATTCGTGCCGCTCGGTACCCAGAACGTACAGGCCGCCGAGGTTCAGCACTTCCTCGTGTTCGTCCTTGACGGACTGCTTTGCAGCTTCCAATGCCTCTGGCCAGGCGGACTCGTAGTCCTCAGAGTTCTCTTCCGGATCAAGCCCGCGCTTCGCCAACTCGGCCACCGCAGTGAATTCGGCGTTGCCGCCGAGCATGATGTCGGTACCGCGGCCGGCCATGTTGGTTGCCACGGTGACGGCGCCTTTGCGTCCGGCCTGGGCCACGATGGCAGCTTCGCGTGCGTGGTTCTTCGCGTTCAGGACCTCGTGGCGGATGCCTTCCTTGCCGAGGAGCCGGGACAGATATTCGCTCTTCTCGACGCTGGTGGTTCCCACGAGCACAGGCTGTCCCTTTTCGTGCCGCTCCGCGATGTCCTTAACGACGGCGTCGAACTTGACGGTCTCGTTCTTGAATACCAGGTCCGGCTGGTCGATCCGCTGCATGTCCCGGTTGGTGGGGATGGGCACCACGCCAAGCTTGTAGGTGCCCATGAATTCCGCGGCCTCGGTCTCGGCAGTACCGGTCATGCCCGAGAGCTTGTGGTACATGCGGAAGTAGTTCTGCAGCGTCACCGTGGCCAGGGTCTGGTTTTCGGCCTTGATCTCGACGCCTTCTTTGGCCTCGATGGCCTGGTGCATGCCCTCGTTGTAGCGGCGGCCGGCAAGGATACGGCCGGTGTGCTCGTCCACGATCAGGACCTCGCCGTCGAGGATGACGTAGTCCTTGTCCCGCTTGAACAGTTCCTTGGCCTTGATGGCGTTGTTGAGGAACCCGATCAGGGGCGTGTTGGCGGACTCGTAGAGGTTCTCGACCCCGAGGTAGTCCTCGACTTTCTCGATGCCGCTTTCCAGGACGCCGACCGTGCGCTTCTTTTCGTCGACCTCGTAGTCCTTCTCCGGCTGCAGCCGCAGGACCACCTTGGCGAATTCGCTGTACCAGCGGTTGGTGTCGCCCTGCGCCGGACCGGAGATGATCAGCGGTGTCCTGGCCTCGTCAATGAGGATGGAGTCCACTTCGTCAACGATGGCGAAATGGTGCCCGCGCTGGACCAGTTCGGCTTTGTCCCACGCCATGTTGTCGCGGAGGTAGTCGAAGCCGAATTCGTTGTTGGTGCCGTACGTGATGTCGGCGGCGTACTGCTGGCGCCGGACCGAGGGATCCTGGTTCGACAGGATGCAGCCGCTGGTGAGGCCAAGGAAACGGTACACGCGGCCCATAAGGTCGGACTGGTATTCGGCCAGGTAGTCGTTCACAGTGACCACGTGGACACCCTTGCCGGTGAGCGCATTGAGGTAGGCGGGAGCAGTTGCCACCAGGGTCTTGCCTTCACCGGTTTTCATTTCCGCGATGTTGCCAAGGTGCAGCGCGGCGCCGCCCATCAGCTGGACATCGAAGTGGCGCATGCCTAAGGTTCGTGAGGACGCTTCCCGGACCGCGGCGAAGGCCTCCGGAAGCAGGTCGTCAAGCTTCTCGCCGTCCTGGTGGCGTTCGCGCAGGCGGTCCGTTTCCTCGCGGAGTTCGGCATCCGTGAACGTCTTGAATGAGTCTTCCAGGGCATTGATGGAGTCGGCATAGTTCCGCAGTTGCCGCAGGGTTTTTTTGTCACCCGTGCGGAGAAGTTTTTCGATAAGTGATGCCACGTGAAGATGCTCCCAGTCGTTGCCGCCGAATTCTGGCGTTTTTAGTCTACGGGAGAGACACCGGACCGCTGGGTGTTTTCCCTCAGAGCGGAGCAACCAATCCGCCTGCCACCGCGTCGGCGAGTTCGCCGGCAAGGTCGCCCCGCGGGCAGATCTCCATGCCCGGCAGTCCCAGCCAGTCCGCCATCAAGCGAAGCTCTGCAGCGAGTTCGACGGCGGTATCCGGCGGGGCACCAGGCTCGGCATAAGCGGATCGAACCAGCAGCTTCCCGCCTGCGCGGTCAGCCTTGAGGTCCACCCGTGCCACAATCCTGTCGCGCAGGAGGAAGGGCAGGACGTAGTATCCATACCGCCTTTTGGGTTCGGGAGTGTAGATCTCTATGCGGTAGTGGAAGCCGAACAGCTCCTCGAGCCGGCGCCGTTCAAAAACCAGGGAATCGAACGGGCTCAACAGTGCCCGGCCTGTCGCACGCCGCGGCAGCCTGGCTTCGGTGTGAAGGAACACTTCACGGTTCCAGCCGGCCACCGTCACAGGCACCAGCCTGCCCGAGTCCACGAGATGGTTTACTGCTGCCGCTGCGGCCTTGACCGGCGTGCGGAAATAATCAGCGAAACACCGCACGGTGCCGATGCCGTGGGCTTGCGCGGCGGCATCGATCAGCCGGTGCAGGGCCGGCTCGAGGTCGCGTTCCCCCGGTTCCCTGCCAGGAAGTTCCGGCAGCACCTTCGCAGTGAGCGTGTACCTCCGCTCGAATTGCTCCGTCCTGGAGGCGGCTGAAACAACGCCCTCCTCAAACAGATGCTCCAGTACCCTCTTGACCGCGCTCCAGTTCCAGCCCCAGTTGGCGTTCTGTTTTTCCTCCACGTGGCCGATGCGGTCGGCGATCTGGGCGGCAGTCAGCGGCCTCGCCGTTGCGAGCGTTTCCAGGATCCTGCCGGAGATAGTGGCGAGCAGGGCCGGATCCATGCTGTGGGCCCCCACCCAGGAACGTTTCTGCCACAGTCGCAGGTCGGCGAAGTGCTCCGGCCGGATGTAGCTGGCTTCGTGTGCCCAGTACTCCACCATGCGCCGCGGATGTGTGGCTGACATCCGCTGGAGGATGGTGCGGTCGTAATTCCCCAGTCGGGAGAAGAAAGGAAGGAAGTGGCTCCGGGCAAGGACATTGACGGAATCGATCTGGACCAGCTGGAGCCGGGCAAAAGTCCGGCCCACCGTCCGTGATGTCACGGGGCCGGCGGGCCGTCCTTTGTCGAGTCCCTGTGCTGCCAATGCGATCCGCCGGGCCTGGTCCAGGCTCAGCGTCGGCACATCAGTCCTCTCTGTGGATGGTGATTACCACCCTAGGCGTTGGCTGCAGCGTCGTCAGAACGGTACGCGAGGATTTTTTCTTCAACCACGGTGTCGCCCGGTTCGCATTCGTGGTCCAGGGTGATAACCCCGTAAGTCCAGCCGCGGCGCCGGTACACAACAGAGGGTGTATTCGTGGCCTTATCCACGAAAAGGTAGAAATCGTGGCCGACAAGTTCCATGTTGTCCACGGCATCATCGAGCGAAAGCGACGCGGCAGGGAAAACCTTGCGCCTGATCAGGACCGGGGAATCGCCGGCCGGAATGTCGTTATCGACATCGTAGGGAGATTTCTCTGCGGGGGCCGGCGCGGTTTCGGTCCGGTGGCTCGCCTCGACATAAATCGGTTCGTGGGCGCTGGCGGGTTCCAGCGTGGCGGTGGCTTCACGGACTGCTTTGGGGGTGTGGCGTCCGTGGTGGACCTTCTTGCGGTCCTTGGCGCGGCGGAGCCGCTCGAGCAGCTTGTTGTATGCGAGGTCGAATGCAGCGAATTTATCAGCGGCACTTGCTTCGGCACGGATCACCGGCCCCCTGCCCAATACTGTCACTTCAACAGTCAGCTGGTCGCCGGTCTGCCGTGAGCTGGTCTCCTTTGAAACTTTTGCATCAACCCGCTGGACCTTGTCACCCAGCGACTCGATCTTTGAGATCTTCTCTCCGGCATATTCGCGGAACCGGTCTGAGACTGTCAGATTTCGTCCGCTGATCATAAACTCCATGGTGCCCTCCAAATGACTTCGGTGACACGACGGCAGCACTTCGCTGGGCCGATCTGATTGACAGTCGAGCCCCTTTCCGAGCCGCCATCGACAGGTACATTCTGTTCTTGGTACCCACCACCGACGTTAGTTCATAGCCATCGGTTATTCATCCTTTCGTGGTTTATTTTTTTCTAAGTCATGCCCCTCCCTGCGGGGTTCAGCGGATGCGGCGCCAGGTGCTGCGGAGTCCGGCGGGCGTGTCGCGGCGAGGACCACCGCGCCTGCCACGACGGCGCCTGCAGAGTGCAGTGCCCGCGCAGCTTCCGAAAGGGTTGCACCTGTGGTCAGGACGTCGTCGACAATGATGCAGCGGCGTCCGGCCAGCTGCGCCGGGGCGCGCCGGCGGACACGCATGGACCCCCGCACCCGCCTGGCACGGCCGCCGCGGTCCAGGCCTTTTTGGCCTCCGGGCAGCTGAAAAATTCCGGCACCGCTTTTTTCCAGCACGTTCAGCACGGGAAGCTCCGGGAGCTGCCGTGGCACCCTCCGCAGGAGCAGGTGGACCGGGCTGAAGCCACGCTTCATGAAGGCTGCGTTGCTGGTGGGCACTGGCACCAGGCAGGTCTCCTGCATACCAGCCGCAGCTGTCCGGACAGCCCCGCCGAGCGCCCGGCCCAGGCTTTTCCCAAGCCCATGCTGGCCGTGCCGTTTGAAAGACAGGAGAGCCTGCGCCAGCTCCTCCCTGTACACGCCGGCAGCCACCACCGGCAGCAGCACCGTCCCGCCGACGTCCATCAGGGCGGGAGCTCCTTGTTCAGCGCGGAAAGGCTGGCGCGTCAGCCGGCGGATGTTGCGGTCGCACGGAACACACAGCGCACGGTCTTCGGCTCCGCAGCACACACAGTCCACCGGAACCAACAGCGCCAGGAGATCGCCAAAAGCGCCTTCAGCCTGGTCCACCAGGCGCAGCAACGCGCTCCGGTGGTCCGACCGGTGCCTGGCGGGCCGCTCGGCGGACGGCATGAGGTCCGGATCGAGCCGGACGTTCCATGGTGCGCAGGCTGGGCCCGTGACTTTGCGACTCACCCGCTAAGCATCTGACGTCAGGCCCTGCAGCACCACACGGTTAACAGGCTATGTGGACAGGCCCGGAAGGAACCCGGGGATCAGCCGGGGAACGCCGGATCCACCGGGCCCTTGATCTGCGGCGACCAGCCGTTGCCCAGCCGCTGGAAAACGCCCTCTGCGGACTGGGCGTAGATTTCCTCCGGGCCGTTTCCGGCGCCGAGGGCCACCAGCCCCGGCCATGGGGCCAGCTGCTGCGGCAGCCCCGACGTCAGCGAGAGCAGTTCCGGCGTAACGTTCGAGCCGGCAGCCCCCTTCATCACGGCAACGGTGGTATCGGTGACCCAGACGCCCTGGTCCGGCCGGCTTTCGGTGGCCAAAGTAACAGGTGGCGTCAGCTCCCGGGGCGCCCCGTCACCGCCCCGGATGATGCCGGCAACCTGCACCCGGGTCTTGCCGTTCTGTTCGGAAATCACCAGCGCCCGGACCCCCTCGCGCGAAATCCGGACGTCCTTGACCGTCCGTCCTGCCAGCCAGGCCGGCGTCAGCGTGACTGAGGGCACGCTGGCGCCCTCAGCCACTCCTGTAGGCCGGAACACCACAATTTCCGTTTCCCCCGAGGCGCCCGGTCCTGCCGACCACAGCCAGTCGTTCAGCCCGAAGGAGGGCCGGGTCAGTGTGCTTCGCGTGGTCAGCGCCCTTGCAGGCTGGCCGGGACTGATGCTGTACAGGGTGGTGCGGCTCTCGTTGAGGAAGGCCGCCATCTGCGATGCGGGCGACTCGGCGGGGAACCGCGGAGTAAGGGAGGACACCGGCTGGATATCCGGCAGCGGCGATATTCTGTTGTTTTCGTAGCGGACCAGCTCGTTACCGCTGACCGCAATCTGGCGTGACGGCACACTCTTATCCACTACCGGCGGCAGGACCGAGCCGTTGTCCTCCACGCGGACCAGGTCCTGGTTTGCGCGGAGCTCAACGTTGACTACGTCCGGCTGGCTGCGGAAGGTCAATGTCAGTTGCATCTGCATCCGCAGCCGGTCCTCGGGCGAGGTTTCCGTCAGTTCCTTGGCCGTCAGGTCCACCTGGGCTGCACCGGAGACAACGGGTACTGACTCCCGGGCCAGCTTGATCCCTGAGGGGAACGCGCTGGCCACGGCGCCCCGCAGGTACGGCGCCGGCCCCGCGAGCAGCGCACTGGTCATCGCTTTGACGGTCTTGTTCTTGATAAACCAGCGCACGTCCGGTACCGCATACGTGAACGTGGGGTCATAGAAGTAGATGGGATACGCGCCGTAGATCACTTTAAAGGTTTCTTCGGCGATGGCTGTCCCGTCCGGCAGTGCCGAAATCCGCCACTGCCCGTCCACCTGGGTGACGGTGACGGGGATTTTTTCGATGGTTCCTTCCGGTGACTGCGTTGCTATCCCATCGGAATCCACGGTGTAAGCGACATCCAGCTCGTAGTTGTAGACGTTTTCCGCCTCACCCGGCACTACCTTCGCTTCCCGGTAAACGAGGGCGCGCTGGTCCGGCTTCCACGAGACGGAGGAAGCCTGGGTCAGATACTGGCGCGCGACGGCGTAGTCGTCCTCGTAGCCGCTGCCGGCACGGTAAAAGTAGTCAATGATGGTCTCCGGTGACGCGCCGGGTTGCGGCGCTGCCGGCAGGAACACCGGTGCGCTAAGGTTCCCGGCGCTGCCCTCGCTGCTTTTGCCCACCGGGCCGGACGTGGGAATCCGCGCGCAACCGGCCAACAGTGCCAGCAGGACCACCAGCAGCGAAGCAGCCAGCCTGGCCCTGGGCGGGGTACGGCCCGTCATGGAGTGTCCTTTGAGGCCGCCGGAGCAAGCGGGGTGCCGGCCTCAAGGACCAGCATGTTCCTGTTGTCTGTTTCGCCAGGGATGGTGATGTCCTCCGGTTCCAGCTGCACGGGCGACTTGTCGATTTCTTCCCCCTGGCGCAGCGGCAGTGTCAGCCTGAAGTTCGCACCGCTCCCCTTCTTGCCCCATGCCTGCAGCCACCCGTTATGGAGCTTGGTGTCCTCCATCGCGATGGAAAGCCCGAGGCCGCTGCCGCCGGTGGTGCGGGCACGGGCAGGGTCTGCGCGCCAGAACCTGTCAAAGACACGCGCGGCTTCCGCGGGCGCCATGCCGATCCCGTGGTCGCGGACGGCAATGCCGACGGCGGTCTGGCTGGCTCCCACTGAGACCGTCACCGGCTTCCCTTCTCCGTGTTCCACGGCGTTGAGTATGAGGTTTCGCAGGATGCGGTCGATCCGGCGGGCGTCCATTTCGACGATGATGGCGCCTGCCGGGGCGCTGAGGATGATCTTGGAGCCATATTCGGCCGCGACGGGGGTTGCACCTTCAATCACGTGGGCCACCACCTGCAGGATGTCTTCCGGCTCGGCATCGAGCATGGCCACGCCGGCGTCGAAGCGGGAAATTTCCAGCAGGTCCGAAAGGAGGGACTGGAACCGCTCCACCTGGTTGTACAGGAGTTCCGCCGAGCGCTTGTTGATGGGGTCGAAATCGTCCCGTGCGTCGTAGAGCACTTCCGCGGCCATCCGGACAGTGGTCAACGGTGTCCTCAGTTCATGCGAAACGTCGGAGACGAAGCGCTGCTGCATCTGGGACAGGGTAGCCAGCTGGGTGATCTGTTCCTGGAGGCTGGCAGCCATGTGGTTGAAGGAGGCACCAAGGCGTGCCACCTCGTCCTCGCCCCGGACCACCATCCGTTCCTGCAGCTGGCCGGCGGCGAGTTTTTCGGAGACCATCGCGGCATGGCTGACCGGGCTGACCACATTGCGTGTCACATACCAGGCGATGGCGCCGATCATCAGGACCAGCACCGCCCCGCCGGCCCATAGTACGCTCTGGATTTCGTTCAGGGTCTGCTGGGCGGTGTTGAGGTCGTAGATCAGGTACAGCTCGTAAACGGTGCCATTAAAGGTCACCTTGTTTCCCACGGCGATGCCGGGGCGGTCCTCGGTGCCTACCGGGATAACGGTTGAGGCCCAGTACTGGTCTTTCCCGGATTCCTGGACGGCCTTGCGCAGTTCCGGCGGGATGACGCTGACGGTCAGCTGGTCCGATGCCCGTGATTCCACCCAGCGGTTCCGCGGCTTGGTCTGTTCAGGCATGGCCTCAAACACGTACCTCCGCTGGATCACCGAGCCCCGGCCCTCCACGGCGTTCAGTGTGTCGTACACCAGGGTGATCACGCTGGACTGGTCGGTGACCTGGGCGCCGTCGAACGTGTCCTGCACCTGCTTGACGTTGTAACGCGTCTCGGACTCCGCCTGGGTCAGCCGCTCCTGGAAGAGGTTGTTGGCGATCTGGTTCGAAAGATAAGCGCCCACCACGGCAAAGGACGTGATGGCCAGGAGCAGGGTGGTCAGGACCGTGCGGAACTGCAGCGACCGGCGCCAGCGCCGGTGCAGTGCGCGCCCCATATACCGCAGGGCCGGGAGGAACTTCCGGAATCCGGTCCGCACCAGCCGCGCGACGCGCAGGCTGACAATCAGGGCACGGCGTTGCCAGATCCTGGCCAGGAAGGACAGACGCTGGAAGCCTGCGGTGCGGGCATCGGTGTGTTCCGGAGCGTTGTGGTGCTCAGGCCGGTGGTGCCCGCCAGGCTGTTCGGGAAAACTTTCCGTGGCGGGTTCGTGTGCAGGTCCCCCGGGGGGAACTGCGGGGTCAGGCCCCTGCTTTGTAGCCGACACCACGCACCGTTAACACAACTTCCGGAGCTTCCGGATCCTGCTCGATTTTGGACCGGAGGCGCTGGACATGGACATTGACCAGCCGCGTGTCGGCGGCGTGGCGGTAGCCCCAGACCTGCTCAAGCAGCAGCTCGCGGGTGAACACCTGCCACGGTTTGCGGGCGAGGGCCACCAGGAGGTCGAACTCCAGGGGCGTCAGGGAAATCCGCTCATTGCCCCGGCTGACGGTGTGACCTGCGACGTCGATGGTGATGTCGGCGATTTTGAGGGTTTCCGGGGCCTTCTGGTCACCTGGACGCAGCCGGGCGCGGACGCGCGCCACGAGCTCGGCCGGTTTGAAGGGCTTGGGCACGTAGTCGTCGGCGCCTGATTCAAGCCCGCGGACGACGTCGGAGGTGTCCGATTTGGCGGTCAGCATCACGATGGGCACGTCCGACTCCGAGCGGATCTGCCGGCAGACCTCGATACCGTCGACGCCGGGAAGCATCAGGTCCAGAAGGACAAGGTCAGGCCTGGATGAACGGAAAACGTCGAGTGCTTTGGCCCCGTCAGCGCAGAAGACTGGTTCGAAGCCGTCATTGCGAAGAACAATTCCAATCATCTCGGCCAGTGCTTCGTCGTCGTCTACCACCAGAATGCGTGCCTTCATAGTTATATATTCCCTTATCAGACAGGCTTTGTCCTGTTCAGGGCGTTGCGGCATGGCGGAATGCTAGGTAGCCGTGCCCACGGAACTATAGGCTGGGAGCATTGCCGGAGGTTCCCGGTGCCCACCGTTCTGTCGCGGACCGGGCCTGGCGCTTCAGGCACTGCTGCAGGGGGAAGGAACACGGGTGTCAGAACAGGATCCGGGCGCGGAGCGGCCGCAGGGCTCCGGCGGGCAGCAGCCCGCATGGGGGCAGCCGCCCGAACAGGGTCAGCAGCCCCAGTGGGGCCAGCAACCGGGCTGGGGCGCGCCGCCGGCCTGGGGACAGCCGCAGGGGCAGCAGCACTGGGGTTCGCCCCGGCCGCCATACCCTGGCTCCGCCTACGGCCAGCCTGCTTATGGCCAGGCCCCTTACGGCCAATCTGCTTTCAGCCAGCCTCCCGCCAACCCCTACGGCCAGCCCCGCTACGTGGCGCCGCCCAAACCGGGGATCGTCCCGCTCCGCCCCCTGATGTTCGGTGAGATCCTGGATGGCTCATTCCAGACGATCAGACGGAACGCCAAGGCCATGCTCGGCGCTTCCCTCATTGCCCAGTCGTTCGCTGCGATCCTTGCCGCGGTGATTACTGCCGTCACCGCAACGTCCATGGTGTCCATCGAAGCATGGGCGGAGAGCGCCAGCCCCGCCGACTTCGCCTCGTTGGGCCTGGGGTTCCTGGCCGCCGTCCTGCTGGTGTCTGTCCTGACCATGTTTATCTCGGCTGTCCTCCAGGGGGCCATGGTGGTGCCGGTGGCACGGTCCATCCTTAACCGCCCCACTGGGTTCCGGCAAATGTGGGTCCTGGCACGTTCGCGGGCCTGGGCGCTGATCCGCCTCGCGGCACTGATGATGCTCGCCGGCATGCTGGCGCTGCTGCTGCCCGCAGCCCTAATGGTGGCGGTGATCGCCAGCGGGGAACGGGCCGGGATTTTCCTCCTCATTCCCATGATCCCTGCTGTTTTTGCCTTGCTTCTGTGGATCTATATCAAGCTGATGGTGGCGCCCGCCGCCGTCGTCATCGAAGAGCTGGGCGCGCTGGACGCCCTGCGGCGTTCGTGGTCGCTGACCCGCGCCAACTGGTGGCGGATTCTGGGTATCACCCTGGTGGTGGGCATCATGGTGGGCGTCATCGGGCAGGTGGTCATGATCCCGGTGAGCCTGCTGCCCTCGATGCTCTCCGGTTTCCTGTCCCCGCATGCCGGCAGCGAGCAGGAGATTACTGTTGCAGTCGCCGTAGGGGTGGCCACCGCCGTCGTGGGCGCCCTGGTGGGGGCTGTGGGGTATGCCTTCCAGACGTCGGTGATGGCCTTGCTCTACATGGATCTGCGGATGCGCAAGGACGGCCTGGACATCGCGCTGCTCCGGCAGCTGGAAACCGGAGCAGATCCGGACGGCATACCGGGCCGCGGAATCCATGCCATCAGGCCGGGACCGGTTCCCGGAACCGGACAGTCCGGGGTTTGGCCGGATGTCCGCTGAACCTCCTGTCCTGCCCTCGGCGGAGGAAGCCCGCCGCTGGGCCGCGGAGGAACTGGCCAAATCCGAATACCGGGAAGCCGAGCCCGGCTGGCTCGACTCGCTGTGGCGCAGCTTCCTGGACTGGTTGCAGTCCCTGGACGGACCGGCGGGAGCCGATGCACCCGTGCCCAGCCCCGTTATTGGGATTGTGATCGCCGCGGTCATCCCCGCCGCAGTGATCCTCGCCCGGCCCCGCCTGAACCCCAAGGCCCGGCAGGCCAAGGAAGTCTTCGAGCCGGACAGCGCACTCACTGCCGCGGACTACCGGCAGCGCGCTGACGCCGCGGCCGCGGCAGGAAACTGGGGGGACGCCGTCGTCGACCGCTTCCGTGCAGTGGTCCGCTCAGCGGAAGACCGCGTGCTGCTGGAACCCCAGCCGGGCCGGACCGCGGATGAAGCCGCCTTCGCCCTGTCCCGGCCCTTCCCGGCGGAGGCCGCGCGCCTGGACCAGGCCGCCAGGATCTTCGACGCAGTCCGCTACGGAAACTGGACACCGGGCAGTCCTGATTACGAGGCAATGGCAAGACTGGACACAGATCTCGAGGCGGCCCGGCCCGCACGCGACGCAGCGCAGGACACGGCGGCGCTGCCATGACCGAAGCGCTGCAGGACGTCGGCGGACAACAACACGCTGTAGATCGAAGCACCAGCCAGGATTCCCGGTCCGCGGTGCGCAGGAACCCATTCCGCTGGCTCCGGCAGCACCGCGGCCTGGCCGCCCTGGCAGCCGTTGTGGCTGCTGCACTGGGCATGGTGATCTGGGGGCAGCTTGCGCCAAAGGGGGACGGTGTTTCCCTCTCCGTCCATAACCCGGGACCGTCGGGGGCGCGTGCCGTCAGCGAGATCCTCGGCCGGCACGGCGTGAACGTCAACGACGTCGACCGCTTCGAAGAGGCCATGGCGGCGTTGGAGGACAGCGACTTCCCCACCCTCCTGCTCTACGACAGGAACGGGTACCTGGATGACCAGCGGCTCTCTGAGCTGACCGGCGCCGCCCGGCTTGTGGTAGTGATTTCACCCCGCCTCCAGACGCTGGGCGCGCTGGACAGCGGCATCAGGCAGGCCGGTGTTGTGCCCGAATCGGCACCGGTACTCGAGCCTGATTGTTCAATCCCTGATGCCGGGGCGGCCGGCCAGGTCACCGGAGCATCGGGCTTCGTGTACGACGGCGGGACCTCCTGTTACCGGCCCGCCGGCACCAGCGCCGGGCTACTGGCGGTCAGCGGCGATGGCCGCGTCACCGTCCTGGGCAGTACGGCTATCCTCAGCAACGAGAAGCTCGACGAACTGGGCAACGCCGCCCTGGCTCTCCGCACGCTCGGCAACTCCGCGGACCTGGTGTGGTATCTCCCGTCCCTTGAGGATCTGGACACCACGGGTTCGCCGCAGACACTCAGTGAACTCGCTCCGGACTGGTCGCGCTTTATCGGGCTGTGGCTTGCCCTGGTGGCACTGGCGGCCATCGTGTGGCGGGGCCGGCGGCACGGACCACTGGTATTCGAACCGCTGCCCGTGGTGGTCAAGGCAGTGGAAACAGCCGAAGGAAGGGCCCGGCTTTACCAGGATGCACGCGCCATCGAGCAGGCCAGGGACAACCTCCGCGCCGGCACACTGGTGCGGTTGGCCAGGAAACTCCGCCTGGGTCCGGAAGCCACCGCTGATGAGGCCGCGGAGGCGCTGGCCCGGTTCCTGTCCCGGCCCTCCCCCGGCATCAAGCAGCTCCTGAATGAACGTCCGCGCACCGAGGCACGGCTTGTGGCCTGGGCGCAGGAACTGAACACCCTAGAGAAAGAGGTCAGTAGCCGATGAGCGAACAAGGCATCGGGCCCCGGGTCCTTGATTCCACCGGGCAGGATTCTGCTGGAAACGGTTCAGCCCGGCATGCTTCAGCCGGACATGCCTCGGCTGGGCAGGATCCAGCGCGGCAGGCCCTCCTAGACGTACGCCATGAGGTGGCAAAGGCCGTGGTGGGGCAGGACGCCACCGTGACGGGCCTGCTGATCGCCCTGCTGTCACAGGGGCACGTGCTGCTGGAGGGTGTGCCGGGCGTGGCCAAGACCCTGCTGGTCCGTGCATTGTCCGCAGCCCTGAGCCTGGACACCAAGAGGGTACAGTTCACCCCCGATCTCATGCCCGGCGACGTCACCGGGTCCCTGGTCTACGACTCGCACACCTCAGAGTTCTCGTTCCGCGAGGGTCCCGTGTTCACCAACCTCCTGCTCGCCGACGAAATCAACCGTACGCCGCCTAAAACGCAGGCGTCACTGCTCGAGGCCATGGAGGAGCGGCAGGTCTCCGTGGACGGTGCCGCCCGCCCGTTGCCCGCACCGTTCCTGGTGGCAGCCACCCAAAATCCGGTGGAATACGAGGGAACCTATCCGCTCCCCGAGGCCCAACTGGACCGGTTCCTGCTCAAGCTCACCATGCCGCTTCCGGAGCGCCGCGACGAGATGGAGGTCATCCGGCGGCATGCGGCGGGCTTTGATCCCCGCGACCTGGCGGCCGCCGGCGTCCGTGCCGTGGCGGGCGCCGCGGATCTGGAGCGGGCCCGGCAGGCGGTGGCCACCGTGGCAGTGGAACCCGAAATCATCGGCTATATCGTGGACCTGGTCCGGGCCACCCGTTCCGCGCCCTCGTTCCAGCTTGGTGTTTCGCCCCGGGGTGCCACGGCGCTGCTGAACACCTCCCGCGCCTGGGCCTGGCTCTCCGGACGGAGCTACGTCACCCCGGATGACGTCAAGGCCCTGGCCTTGCCCTGCCTGCGCCACCGGGTGGCACTGCAGCCGGAAGCGCAGATGGACGGCGTCCGCGTGGACGACGTGCTGGGCAGCATCCTGGCTTCCGTTCCCGTCCCCCGCTGATGGCCATCTCCGGACGCTTTGTCCTCCTGGTGCTGGTGGGACTGGTGCCGGTCCTGCTGCTTCCCGGCTGGGGAACGTTTCTACTAGTGGCCGGCAGCCTTTTAGCCCTGGCCGCCGTAGACCTGGTCCTGGCCGGTTCGCCGCGCCGGACCCGCATTGTTCGCCGGGACCCTGGCAATGTGACGTTGCATGGGACGGCAGACTCGGTACTTACTGTCTCGAACGACGGCGGGCGCCGGCTGCGCGGGAGCCTCCGGGATGCCTGGCAGCCATCGGCAGGCGCCCAAAATCCATTGCAGGATATTGATGTTCCGGCGGGTGAGAGCCGACGGGTTACGGTACGCCTGCGGCCCGTACGCCGCGGAGACCTCAAAGCCCCACATGTCACCGTCCGCAGCTTCGGGCCGCTGCTGCTCGCAGCCCGCCAGCGGACCATCGAATGCCCGGGTCTGTTGCGGGTCCTGCCGCCCTTCCATTCACGGCGGCACCTGCCCTCCAAGCTGCGGAAGTTGCGCGAACTGGACGGCAAGGCTGCCGTGCAGATCAGGGGCGCGGGCACGGAGTTCGATTCCCTCCGCGATTATGTGCACGGCGATGATGTGCGGTCCATCGACTGGCGTGCAACAGCCCGCCGGTCTGCCGTGGTGGTGCGCACTTGGCGGCCTGAACGCGACCGCCGCGTGGTGATGGTGCTGGATACCTCCCGGACGTCGGCGGCCCGAATCGGCGACGAGCCCCGGCTGGACACCGGCATGGAAGCAGCCCTCCTGCTGGGTGTCCTCGCCGAGCGGGGCGGAGACCGCGTGGACTTCCTGGCCTTCGACCGGCGGACCCGGGCACGGGCCGGATCAGCGGGGCAGGGGAACCTCCTGGGCCAACTGGTCCAGGCCATGGCCCCGCTGGAGGCTGAGCTCATCGAGCTGGACTGGCAGGCAATCCCGGCGCAGGTCCGGGCCGTGTCAGCGCACCGGTGCCTGGTGGTGCTGCTGACGTCGCTGGAAGGCGGCGCACCTGAAGAAGGCCTGATCCCCACCGCGATGCAACTCTCCCGTCAGCATGTGGTGGTGGTGGCAGCGGTGCGGGACCCGCAGCTCGGCCTGATGCTGCAGGAGCGTGACAATGCCGCCGGTGTCTTCCGGGCGGCCGCCGCCGAACGGTCGCTCCTGCAGCGGGCAGCAGTCACGGCCGAGCTTCGCCAGCACGGCGTGGAGGTGGTGGACGCAGAGCCGCTGGAGCTGCCGCCCCGGCTGGCCGACATGTACATCAGGCTTAAGGCGGCAGGTAGATTGTGAAAATCCAGCAGGCCGCTGTCCGGCCACATCACGAGGAGGTCCCTCTATGAACGTTCCCATTTACCAGCAGGCCCTCGGTGCGGACTACGGCCGGCTGCAGCCCGAACTCCAGGAGTACTTTGCGCTCGCGCCGGGCTCCGGCCGGTACGGCGTGGGCGAAGGGATTTTCGATGTGGTGGGCTGCCGGCAGGACTGGCTGCGCCCGTTGCTTCGGCTCACCGGCAGTGAGGAAGCATTCTTTCCGGAGTACGGAGAGGGCATCCCCTTCAGGATCGAGAACCACGCCCATCAGGATCCCTTTGGCCGCTCCAGCCTGACGGCCCGCCGGGAAATCCGGTTTCCCGGGCGCAAGCGGATCTTCCAGGACACCACCAGCGTGACCCGCCGGGCCGGCGCGCCCCAGCTGGTTGACTATGTGGGCCGGCTCCGGCGCCTGGTGACCGACCTGAACCTGAGCGTCACGCCGGAGGGACGGCTGCGGGGTGTGTCGGAATCCTCGCGGCTGTTTCTTGGCCCCCTGCGCATTCCCCTTCCCGCTGCACTGGATGCCAAGGCCTACGCGGAGCAGTGGTGGGACCCGGCAGAAGGCAGCAGCGGCAAGCACCGCATCCAGGTCAAGGTGATCCAGCCACAGATCGGACTGGTCCTGGTCTACGCCGGCAGCTTCGACTACAGGCTTCGCCCCTACACGGGCGGAAGCTCAGCGCAAAGCTTCCTGCCGCGCTATGCACAGCCGGACCGGTGGGAAAACCGGGTCTGACGCCCTAGCCCTGCGCCCGCTGGTTCAGACCGTCCGCCACCTGGGTCAGCCGGCCGAGGACCGATGTCGCGTCGGCCGGACTCCGGCTGGCAAGTCCGGACGAGGGTGTGACGCGGAGGGTGCTGATCCCCGCAGGGGACAGACCGAGCTGCCGCCACGGGCGCCACACTGCATCAACACAGTCAGCCACCCGGGGCAGCGACTTCCCCGAGACGTCCAATGCCCCGATCCACAAACGCTTGCCTGCTTCTGCCGCTCCGGCCAGCTGCTCCCACTGGCGCGACGTCAGTGCCCTTAGCGGAACGGCGATGCCGTCTGCTCCGGAGGCCAGAATCTGTTCGAACGGGGCCTCGACCTCGGGCACGGATATCACCACCTCCGCGGCGCCGGCATCCCGCAACGAGTCCAGCACCACGCGCCATGATTCCCGGGCCTCGGAGGACGGAACCGCCCGCAATGTGCGGTAGCCGCTGGAGGTGGGGATGGTGCCGGCCAGTACCGCCGCAATATCCGGCTCATCGATCTGGACCACCATCCGGGCACCGGGAACAGCCGCCGCCACGCGGGAGAGGTATTGTCCAACGCCGGCCGCAAGTGAGGCGGCAAGATCACGCCGGGCACCATAGTCGATGAGGGCGCGCTCGCCGTTATGCAGGTGAAGTCCGGCCGCCAGGCTGAGCGGCCCTACCACCTGCACTTTGATCTCGGCAGCCGCCTTGTCCTCAGCACCGGCCACATCGGCGAGGACGTTGATATCGGTAGCGAGGGCAGAAGCAGCGCGGCGGAAGTCCTTGCCGGGCCGGTCCACGAGGCGCCAACCGTAGGGCTGGACGTCGACGGCGAGTTCTTCCAGCAGGGTGGCCGTCCGCCCCAGGGCATCTGAACCGACACCCCGGTCCGGGAGTTCGGCGAGGAATGGAAGGTGCGGGCTGCCCAGTTCACCGCGGATGATCCTGGCTGCTTCCACCGGGTCCTCGCCCGGCCAAGGGCCCAGCCCGGTGGCCGTCACCTCCCGCGGCGGTGCCGCATCCGTTCCGGTCAACGTGCCGGATTCGTGCCGTTGCCCTTTCACGCGAGCGCTGATGCCTGCGGGTGCTGTCCGGAGGCGGCCTCGTGGTCTTCGGCGATCGCCTCGTGATGCCGGATGACCTCACCGATGATGAAGTTCAGGAACTTTTCCGCAAACGCGGGGTCCAGGTGCGCGTCTTCGGCCAGCCTGCGCAGCCTGGCGATCTGCGCGGCCTCGCGGCCGGGATCACCGGCGGGCAGCCGGTGGGCAGCCTTCAGGAAACCCACCTTCTGGGTTGCCTTGAAGCGCTCGGCCAGCAGGTAGACCAGCGTGGCGTCGATATTGTCGATGCTGGAACGGATGGACAGCAGTTCAGCCATCACCGACTTATCCACCTGGCCGGCCAACGAACTGGCTGAGGGATCGTAGTCGTCGGAGTCAGGAACGTGAGGGTTGTGCTGCGTCATGGTTCAAGTCTATGGGCAGCCGAAGCAATCAACCGGGTGGTGCCGGTGCCGGCATTGCGCCGGCACCGGCACTTTCAGCCGATGAGGTCTCAGATGCCGAGCAGCGCCCTGTTTTCTTCGCGCCGCTTCGCCTGTTCCTGGGGGTCGGGAACCGGCAGGGATGCGATGAGCCGCCGCGTGTAGTCGTGCTGCGGGTTCCCCATCACCTGGCTGCCGATGCCCTGTTCCACCAGCCTGCCCTTGTACAGCACACCCACCCACTGGGACAGAATGTCCACTACCGCAAGGTCGTGGCTGATGAACAGACAGGCAAAGCCGAACTCCTGCTGGATGTCCCGGAACAGCTCCAGAACCTTCGCCTGCACCGAAACGTCCAGGGCCGACGTCGGCTCATCAGCGATGAGCAGCCGCGGGTTGAGGCTCAGCGCCCGCGCCAGTGACGCCCGCTGGCGCTGGCCGCCCGAGAGTTCGTGCGGATACCGTCCCGCGTACGACGCCGGCAACTGGACTGATTCCAGCAGCTCGCCAACGCGTTTGCGCGCCTGCGCCGGGCTTGGCCTGGTGTGGATGACCATTGGTTCTGCGATGCATTCGCCGATAGTCAGTTGCGGGTTGAAAGATGCGGCGGGGTCCTGGAACACGAAGCCGATGTCCTTGCGGAGCGGTTTGAAGGTCCGCTCCCGGAGGTTGAGCATTTCGTATCCGAGAACTTTCAGGCTGCCGCCCGTGGTCCGGTTCAGCCCGGCAATGGCCCGGCCGATGGTGGTTTTTCCGGAGCCGGATTCCCCCACCAGCCCGAAAACCTCGCCCCGGGACAGGGTGAAGCTGACACCATCCACGGCCTTGAATGCCGGTGTTCCCAACCGGCCCGGGTATTCGATGGTCAGGTCGGTGGCCTCCACGAGGATTTCCTCATCCTGGTGGGCCCGGGTGGCCAGTCCCTCCGACGCCGAATTGTGCCCCAGGTGCGGCACCGCCGCCAGGAGCTTCCGCGTGTAATCCTCCCGGGGTTTGGCAAACAGGGTGCGGGCCGGAGCTTCCTCAACCACGTCACCCTGGTACATGACCACCACACGGTCGGCCAGGTCCGCCACCACTCCCATGTTGTGCGTGATCAGCACGATGGATGTACCGTACTTGTCGCGCAGGTCCCGCAGGAGCTCCAGGATCTCGGCCTGGACCGTGACATCCAGGGCAGTGGTGGGTTCATCAGCCACGATCAGGCCAGGGTTCAATGCCAGTGCCGCCGCGATGACCACCCGCTGCTTCTGCCCACCGGAGAACTGGTGGGGGTAGTAGTTCACCCGGTGCTCGGGATCCGGGATACCCACCTTGCGCAGGGCGTCGATGGCGCGGGCCTTTGCTTCCTTGGCCGAAACCCGCTTTCCGCCGCCGCTGCCCGCATGGGCCCTGATGCCCTCGGCGATCTGCCAGCCCACGGTGAACACCGGGTTCAGTGCGGTGGACGGTTCCTGGAACACCATGGCAACGTCACGGCCGCGGATCTGGCGCAGGCGCGCCGCGCTGACGCTGATCACGTTGGCCCCATTGATGAGCACAGTGCCAGAGCTGGTGGCGGTTTCGGGGAGCAGGCCCAGGATGGTTTTGGCGGTGACCGTTTTGCCGGAGCCCGACTCCCCCACGATCGCCAGCACTTCGCCCTTCCTGACTTCGAGGCTGACGTCCTTGACTGCCTGGACATCGCCGGCATCGGTGGCGAAGGTAACTTTAAGGTGGTCGATGTCGAGAACGGGATGGCCGGCGCCGGCCTGATGGCCCGGGGACGGATCGATGTTGATGGTCATGAACTCCTCACTTCTGCCGCGAGGGCGGCATTCGCTCCGGTCACCGAAGAGGTGCCGCTGGCGCGTTTTCGGCCCCGGAGCCGCGGATCGTTCAGGTCGTTGATGCTCTCACCCACCAGGGTCAGTCCCACCACTGTCAGCACGATGGCCAGGCCCGGGAATACGCCCGTCCACCAGATACCCGAAGATGCATCGGCAAGTGCCTTGTTGAGGTCGAATCCCCATTCGGCAGCAGAGCTCGGCTCGATGCCAAAGCCCAGGAAGCCCAGGCCCGCCAGGGTGAGAATAGCCTCGGAGGCGTTGAGGGTGAAGATCAGGGGCAGGGTCCTGGTGGCATTGGCCAAAATGTGCCGGCCGATGATCCTGGCACTGGATGCACCCACCACCTGGGCCGATTCAACAAACGGTTCAGCCTTGAGCCGGATGGTTTCGGCACGGATCACCCGGAAATACTGCGGGACGAACACTGCCGTGATCGCTAACCCGCAGGCGAGGATTCCGCCCCAGAATCCGGACTGCCCCTTGTTGATCGCAATGGACATAACGATCGCCACAAGGAGGGTGGGGAAAGCGTAGATGGCGTCGGCGATGACCACCAGGACACGGTCCAGCCAGCCGCCGACGTAGCCGCTGACGAGTCCAAGAAACACTCCCAGGAAGATGGACATCAACACGGCAGCGACAAGTACTGCTGCTGCTGTCTGCGATCCCCAGATAACGCGGGACAGGACGTCGTAGCCGCCCACTGTTGTTCCCAGGAGATGCTTGCCGCCGGGTGCGGCCTGGGCCGGGAAAGAGCCGGCATCATCGGAAATCTGCGAGAATCCGAAGGGCGCCAGCAGCGGCGCAAAAACGGCCGTCAGCACAAAAGCGGCACAAAGCACCACGCCGATGAGCAGCATCGTTCGCTGCAGGCCAACACTTTGGCGGATGTGGGATGCAACGGGAATACGGTCAAGTATCGGTTTCTTGGGATGGGGCAAGCCGTCGATGCTCATCAGTACCTCACCCGCGGATCGATCAGGGCCGCGGCAATGTCCACCACAAAATTGGTGACCGCCACAATGACAGCCAGGAGCATAACGATGCCCTGGACGGCGACGAAATCACGCGCCGTAAGGTACTGCGCCAGCTGGTATCCGAGGCCCTTCCACTCAAAAGTTGTCTCCGTCAGCACTGCGCCGCCGAGCATCAGGGCGATCTGCAGACCCATGACTGTGATGATGGGAATCAGGGCCGGCTTGTAGGCGTGCTTCGTTACCAGCCGGTATTCGCTGACCCCACGGGAACGGCCCGCCTCAACATAATCCTTGCCGAGTGTGCCGATCACGTTGGTGCGGACCAGGCGGAGGAAGACGCCGGCTGTCAGCAGGCCCAGGGCGACGGCGGGCAGCACGGCGTGATGGACGATGTCGCCAAAAGCTGCCAGATCGCTGCTGCGCAGGGCGTCCAGCCAGTAGATGCCGGTGGGTGCTCCGAGCCTTCCCATCGCCAGCTCCGTTGTGGTGGAGGCACGGCCGGCAACCGGGAACCAGCCCAGGCCGACGGAAAAAACCAGCTTCAGCAGCAGGCCTGCGAAGAAGACCGGGGTGGCATAACAAAGGATGGCGAACAAACGCAGGAATGCGTCCGGGACCTTGTCGCGTTTGTGGGCGGCGAACATTCCCAGGGGAATCCCCACAAGCAAAGCCACCAGCAGGGCGTTGATGCTCAGTTCCAGCGTGGCGGCGCCGAAGGTGGTGAGCATCTCAATGACTGGCCGTCCATCTGAGATGGTCCGGCCGAAGTTGCCTGTGGCGATGTTGCCGAGGTACTCGATGTACTGGATAAAAAGGTTCCGGTCGTAACCGGCCTGGTGAATCAGCGCGTCAATCTGCTCCTGCGGCAGGCGCCCGCCCTGGGCTGCGGTGATGGGATCGCCGGTGATCCGCATCAAGAAGAAGACCAGGGTGACGAGAATAAAAATCGTCGGGAAGATGAGCAGGAAGCGGATCAGGATGTATCTCCCGAGGCCACCTCCCGCGGATTTGGATTTGGGCGGCGCAACCGTTGGCGGCGGCGCATCGATCATTGTGGCCATGCTGTCCCTGCTTGGTATAAAAAACGATGGGTGGGTGGGCCAACAGTTAGGAGGCAGGACCGCCAGGGCCCCGCCTCCTAAGCTGGCGTACCGGGAACTACTTGGAAACTTGTCCCAGCCGGAACTTGAACGATGCATCCAGGGTGGAATCCACGCCCTTGACACTCTTCCCGGAGACAGCTACCTGCGCGCCTTGCAGCAACGGCAGGGTGGAGATGTCCTTGGCCAGCTGGTTCTGGATGTCCTTGATGGTCTTCTCACGCTCCGACTTGTCCGCCGTCACCAGTTGCTTGGCAATCAAGGTTTCGACGTCCGTGTTCGAGTAGTGGTTGTTGAAGAAGCCGCCCTTGGGGAAGAACGGTGTGAGGTAGTTGTCCGGGTCGCTGAAGTCGGGGAACCAGCCAAGCTGGAAGACCGGGTAGCTGTCCTTCTTCGACGCCGAGTTGTATGTGACCCACTCGGTAGACTGCAGATCCACCGTGAACAGGCCGCTCTTTTCCAGCTGGTCCTTGACCATGGCGTACTCGTCACCGGAGGACTTGCCGTAGTGGTCCGGGTTGTACTGCAGCTTGATGTTCACTGGGCCGCTGATGCCGGCGTCGGACAAAGCCTTCTTGGCCTTATCCAGGCTGGGCTTGCCCGAGCCATCGCCGTAGGCCTCTTTGAAGGATTCGTTGGCGCCGAGGAAGCCGGACGGAACGTTGGACCACATGGGCAGGTAGGTGCCCTTGTAGACCTGGTCAGAAATGGCCTGGCGGTCTATCAGGTTGGCAGCGGCCTGGCGGACCGCCAGCGCCTTCTTCGGATCCGCTTCCGGGGTCTTCGCGCCAAACGGCATGGTGTCGAAGTTGAAAACGATGTACCGCATCTCACCGCCGGGTCCAACATTGACCGTGACGTTGGAGTCCTTCTTGAGGTCGTCGATGTCCGTGGCGCTCAGGCTGCGGTTGGCCACGTCAATCTGCCCGCCCTTGACTTCCAGCTTCATGTTGGTCTGGTCGGTGTAGTACTTGATGGTGGCCCCGCCGTTTGCCGGCTTGCCCAGGACACCTTTGTAGTCGGGCCAGGCCGTTAGGCTGATGAGCGTGTTCTTGTTGTAGGAATCGATCACGTACTGGCCGTAGAACGGCTTGGCCTTGACGATTTCCTCGTCGCTGAGGAGTTTGTCCGCCGGGAAGACCTCATCGTCAACGATGGGGGCCGCCGGGCTTTGGAGGATCTGCGCGAAGGTTTGGTCGTTGGCCTGCTTGAGCGTGAAGACCACTGTGGTGGCATCCGGCGTGGCAATGGACTCGATGTTGGTCAACAGCGACGCAGGGCCGTTGGGATCGGCAATCTTGGTCTGGCGGTCAAACGAGAACTTCACGTCCTTGGAGTCCAGCACGTGCCCATTGGCCCATTTGAGATCGCTCTTCATCTTGACCGTGAACTCGGTGGGTTTGGTGAACGATGCCGATTCAGCGAGGTCCGGGGCGGGTTCCGCCCCGCCGGGCTTGGAGTTCATCAGGAAGGAGTAGATCTGGTTCATCACCATGAACGAGCCGTTGTCGTACGAGCCCGCGGGGTCAAGAGCGGTCACCTTGTCAGTGGTGCCGTATGCGATAGTGCTTCCTGCATTCCCGGATGCCGTGCTGCCTCCGCCACCGCCCGACGGGCCCGTGCAGGCAGTCAGTGCGAGCGCGGATATGCCTGCCAGCGCGATAGCGCCGTGCAGTGCTTTGTTGCTCTTGGTCATCTGTGAACTTTCTGTTCGATGAGTACGTGCCCGCCGGCCGTTGCTGGATATCTGTGGACAGGCGGGAGCACGCTGTGCTGATGCCTAGATTCAATCAGAGAGTGAACCCTCACGGCGGACCATTTAGTGAGTTGAGACACAAAATTTACCTGATCGCTGAGGGACTCCCCTGCACCGGCGGCAGCACAAACAAAACCGCCCCGGCAGGACCGGGGCGGTGATGGAAATTCGGGAGGTTTAGAGCGCGGCGCGCTGCAGGGAACGGGCGGCGTCGATGGTTGCCTGGCCCAGCACTCTGCTGCCCTGGTAGAGGACAACAGTCTGCCCGGGCGCAACGCCGCGCAGCGGGTTGGTCAAGGTGACCACCAGCTGGGCTGCGTCATCGGATTCGCCGCGTTCCATCCGGGCAGTGGCAGGAACGGGGTCGCCGTGTGCACGGACCTGCGCGTAGCAATCGAACTCCTCGCCGGTATCCACTTCGGCGATGGGCAGGCCCGCCCAGGACACCTTGATGCCGCGGATTTCATCAATCGCGAGCAGGGCTTCTGGCCCTACCACCACTTTGTTTTCCTTGGGCCGGATTTCCAGGACAAAACGCGGCTTCCCGTCGGCGGCCGGCGTGCCGAGCTTCAGCCCGCGCCGCTGCCCCACTGTGAACGCGTTGGCGCCGGGATGCTCGCCCACTTTCGCTCCGGTCTCATCCACGATGTCGCCGGTGGCCATATCAATTTTCTCGGCGAGCCAGCCGGCGGTGTCGCCGTCGGGGATGAAGCAGATGTCGTGGCTGTCGGGCTTGTTGGCCACGGAGAGGCCGCGCCGCTCAGCTTCTGCCCGCACTTCGGCTTTGGAGGGCGTGTCAGCCAGCGGGAACATGGAGTGCTTGAGCTGCTCGTGGGTCAGGACGCCCAGGACGTAGCTTTGGTCCTTCGCCCAGTCAGCGGCCCGGTGGAGTTCGCGGTTGCCGTCTGCGTCCTCGATGACCTTGGCATAGTGCCCCGTGCAGACGGCGTCGAAGCCCAGCGCAATGGCCTTTTCCAGCAGTGCGGCAAACTTGATCCGCTCATTGCAGCGCATGCAGGGGTTGGGTGTCCGGCCGGCGGCATATTCGTCGATGAAGTCCTGGACGACGTCTTCCTTGAAGCGCTCGGAGAAGTCCCACACGTAGTAGGGAATGCCCAGGACGTCGCAGGCGCGCCAGGCATCGCGGGAGTCCTCGATGGTGCAGCAGCCCCTGCTTCCGGTGCGGAGGGTGCCGGGCATGCGGGACAGCGCCAGGTGGACGCCGACGACGTCGTGACCCGCCTCGACGGCGCGGGCGGCGGCAACGGCGGAATCAACGCCGCCGCTCATGGCTGCAAGAACTCGCATGGTTGCTTTCTGTTGGGTGGTTCCGGCTTGTGGCCGATGCTGGGTGCCGGTGCTGGCTGAAGGTGCCTCGCTGAAGACAGGGTGCCTCCGTCGAAACGATCTTCGCCTATCTATTCTACGCACCTGCCGCAAAGGCAGTCTTAGCGGCCGCCCAAGCCCTGCCGCGCTACCGTACCGGCAGTCTGGATGGAGGACTCGTGGCCGGCCATGCCGGCCTGCCGGGCCCGGGCGTAAGCATCCGGAAGGGCAGCGAGCAAAGCGTCGACGTCCGCATCCTTGGAGGAGTGCCCCAGGGTGAAGCGCTGGGCTCCGCGCGCAGTTTCCTCGTCCAGGCCCATGGCGAGCAGCACATGCGAAGGCCGCGGAACACCAGCCGTACACGCTGATCCAGTGGATGATTCGACACCGGCCAGATCCAGCAGGAACAGCAGGGAGTCCCCCTCGCAGCCGGGGAAGGTGAAGTGCGCGTTGCCCGGAAGCCGGCCGTTCCCTGGCGCCCCGCGCAGGACGGCTTCGGGCACCCGGTCCCGGACGCCGTCGATCAACCGGTCGCGGAGGGCAGCGATCCGGGCAGACTCCGTGCCCAGGTGGACTGCGGCATTCTCTGCCGCCGCAGCAAACGCGGCAATCGAAGCGGTATCCAGGGTGCCTGAGCGGACGTCGCGCTCCTGCCCGCCACCGTGCTGGACCGGAGTAAGTTTTACCGACCTGCCCAACAGCAGGGCACCCACTCCCACGGGCCCGCCGATCTTGTGGCCGGAAATTGACATGGCGTCAAGACCGGACGCTTTGAAGTCCACCGGCAGCGAACCGAAGGCCTGCACGGCGTCGGAGTGGACCGGGACACCAGCCGCGTGCGCGAGTTCCACAACGCGGTGGATGGGCTGGATGGTCCCCACCTCATTATTGGCCCACATCACGGTGACCAGCGCGATGGAGTCCGGATCGCGGGCAAGTTCCGCTTCCAGGACCGCGAGGTCCACCGACCCGTCACTGTCCACCGGCAGCCAGGTGACATCGGCCCCTTCGTGGCGTTCCAGCCACTCCACAGTGTCCATCACTGCATGATGCTCGACGGCGGAGCACAGGATGCGCCGCCGCTCCGGCTTTTCGCCCGCGCGGGCCCAGTACAGTCCCTTGACCGCGAGGTTGTCCGACTCAGTGCCGCCGGAGGTAAAGATCACTTCCGAAGGATGCGCCCCTGCCGCTGCGGCGAGTGCCTCGCGGGCGTCTTCCACCGCCCGCCGGGCGCGCCGGCCCGAACCATGCAGGGATGACGGGTTGCCGGTGCGGGCGAGTTCACGCGTCAGGGCAGCCAGCGCCTCGGGAGAAAGAGGGGTGGTGGCGGCATGGTCAAGGTAAACGGGCACCCTGTAATTCTAGCCGTCATGCCCAGGCGGTTCAGGGGGCGGGCGTGATCCTGGCGCAGCAGTGGCCGGGCAGATCGGAGGGCACCACCCTGCCGCCGGATTCTTCCAGGCAGGCCGCCGCCCCCTGCAGGAACGCCCCGTTCATGGCGCACACCACCCCCGGATGTTTGTCCGAGAGTCGGTGGAAAGGGCAGTTGGGCAGGACGAAGCCGCCGTCGCCGTCCGGTTGGGGCCGGTAGCCCGCCTGGACCAGGAATTCCTGGAGGGTCGCGGATGCCTCCGCCATCGCATTGCCCCTGCGGTACGACTCCGCAGGCAGGGTCTGTTCGATGGGCTCCCCCGCGGTGGTGGATTTTTCAATGGCCGCGGCCATTAGTTCCCCCGCGAGATCGTAGTTCCGGTCCGGCACGGAGGCACCGATTTCGCCGGCCACAGGACGGTACATCTTCGCCGGACGGCCCGAGCCGGGGCCCGTTTTCCCGGCCGGCTTGTGGAACTCGACCGCCAGCAGGCCGTCCTGCACCAGGCGGTCCAGATGGAAGGACACCGTACTGCGGGGAATTCCCGTCCGCTGCGCGACGTCGTCGCGGCCCAGTGCGCCGGGGGACGACGCCACGAGCTCAAAAAGCTGGCGCCGCTTTTCATCACCGAGGGAAGCGAGCGCAGCCATGCGGTTCGCCCAGGGAAGTCTGGCCATTGCTCCACCAATCCAAAGTCAAGATGTATTGATTATAGACCCTCACCGTTTCTAAAATAGGAGAACCTACTTTTAGAAGGAGTCAGTTGTGAAAACCACATCAGCATTGCGTGCCAACACCAGCACCACGATGGATCCCGCCCGGCAGGCCTTCCTGTTGCTGAGGACTGTTTTTACGGTTGCGCCCATCATTTTCGGGCTCGATAAGTTCACAAACATCCTCGCCGACTGGACCGTCTACCTTGCGCCGCAGGCCACGGCGCTGGTGCCCTTGCCTGCCCAGACCATCATGTACGTGGTGGGAGTCGTGGAGATCCTCGCGGGCATTGCGGTTGCCGTCCGTCCCAGGTTCGGCTCGCTCCTGGTGGCTGCGTGGCTGGCCGGAATCATCGTCAACCTGCTGTTGCTCGGAAGCTTCTTCGATGTGGCACTGCGGGACTTTGGATTGCTCGTTGCCGCCCTCGCGCTGAACCGGCTCTCCCAGCGGGCTGCCCGGCAGTCCGGGATTTAGGCCGACGGAGGCAGGACCGGCAGGAACCGGACGGCGTCTGCCCTGGCCGCGGCCAGGGCAGACGCATCCGGGCATGCAACAGAAAGGTAGACCGACGATCCGGATGTGCCGAAGAGCCTGGCCAGGACCGCTGTGGCTTTGCCGCCTTGCGGCGCCGCCTCTTCCAGGGCCAGCACTTCAAGCGTGTGGCCAGGATGGGACTCGTCACCACCCCACCGCAGTGTGGCGGGTTTCAGGTACCCGGGCAGGATGGTGGGATCAAGATATTGAAAGAGTGCGACCGTCGATTCCCGGTCATCACCGCGTGCCAGCACCGCCTGGTTGGTCCGGACTTTGGCAGCAACAACGCACCCGTCGGCCTTGAGGTACTGGCTTTCGCCCGCCACGCTGTCCTTCACCATCTTCCAGCCAGGGGCGTCCTTCAGCCCGTCCGAAATGCCCACGGGCACTCCCGGTGCAAGGATGCCGCCGGACGCGAAAGGCAAATCCTGCGCGGCCACCGCCTCAGCGTCGTGGCCCGGCGTGATGGTGGGGGTGGCAAGTACTGAGGCAGTTTCCACTGGCCGCGGGGCCGAGGGGTCCGGAATGCCAACGCTGCAGCCGGCCGTCGTGATGCAGGCGAGGACTGCTGCCGCCAGCGTCAACCGTCCGGGCCCGGGCATGCCGGCCGGTGCCGCCGTCGTCGGCTTTTCCATGTCTGCCCCCACTGTGTTTCCTGACCTGCAGCTGCTGCCTGCATTCCTTGCCTGCTGCCGTGGCAGCCATCCTTGTCGAGTCTAAACTCCGCCGGATCCCGCCGGTGCCGGGAACCCGAAGCCCAGGCACGGACGTTGACAGATCAGGGGCCGATAAGCTGGCCCCACAGGGCTGCCCGCCGCGGACCGGCCGTATCAACACGAAGGATGAGTGCTTGACCGAGAGCAGCTCCCACTACCAGGTGCTTCGCGTGGCAGTTACCGCCACCGAAAAGGAAATTAAGGTTGCGTACCGCCGTGCCGCCCGCAAGGCCCACCCCGACCACGGCGGGGATCCTGCCGCTTTCCGCCGGGTCACCAGCGCCTACGAAACGTTGATCGACCCACAGCGCAGGAAAGCGTACGACCGCTCCTACGCAGCAGGTACCGCCAACAAAGCCGACGCCGAACCCCACTTTGATGCACCGGCGGCGGGCAGCAGGGCCTCGGCCACCGTGCACAAGCCCGGCGGCGCCCGGAACACCGCGGGTGATCCGCCGGTTTACGTCCCGCCCTACGGCCCGGGAGTGGAGGACGTGCCCCTGGTTCCGTTGGCACAGGCCAGCCAGCAGGTCCATGGCATGCCTCGGAAGCGCGGGATTTTTGGGGCCGAAGCGCGGATCCAGCGGGAGATGCGTACGGTCCAGCTCCTGACCCGGCAGGTACTGCCGGCCATTCCGGCGGCGCGCCTGATCAACGGGCTCCAGTCCCCGGCCGACAACAGCCACATCGACCACGCAGTGCTGTCCGGATACCGCCTGGCGCTCATCGGCTCCATGCTGCTGCCCAAGGGCGCCTACGCCTGGGACGGCAGGACCCTGAACCACGGCGGCCGTTCGATTGCCCCTCCGCAGCTGGCGCACGTAGTCCGGGCCATGCAGGACATCTTCCCCGAGCTGAACGTCACGGGCTGGACGGTGGTGCTGAGCCCGGGCGGCAACCTGCATGAACCGGTGATCGACAACCACCGCCGGTCTCCGGGCGAACTCGAGCCGGTCCGGATCGTCAACGCTGCCGGGATGGTCCGGGGCGTCAAGGAGTTCCTGGCGGCAGGACCGGCTCCCAACACTGTCAATGTCCCGATACTGGCCCGGCTGCTGCGGGGCATGCACTGACCCGCATGCACTGAGCGGCATTGCACTGAGCGGCATTGCACTGACGAGTGGTGACTAGGATGGGATGGTGTTCCGCATCCTCTTCCATGAACCCGAGATCCCCGGCAATACCGGCAACGCCATCAGGCTGGCGGCCATTACGGGCGCTGAACTGCATCTGGTGGAACCCCTGGGGTTCGACTTCTCGGACGCGAAGCTCCGCCGCGCCGGCCTGGATTACCATGACCTCGCCGTCGTCACCGTGCACCGCAACATCGAGGACGCCTGGCAGCATCTGCAGCCCGAGCGGGTCTACGCCTTCACCTCCGACGGGGCAGCAAGTTACACGGACATCGCCTACCAGCCCGGTGACGTCCTCATGTTCGGACGGGAATCGGTGGGCCTGCCGCCGGAAATGAAGACGGATCCGCACGTGACCGCCACCGTACGGCTGCCCATGCTGCCGGCACTGCGCTCGCTTAACCTGGCCAATGCGGCCTCCATCGCCGTCTACGAGGCCTGGCGGCAACAGGGTTTTGCCGGCGCCCGCATCTAAGGCCCGCCCGTCAGCGGTGCAATCCGCCGGCAACCGCCCGGGGCCTCGAAACCCGCGCGGCCCTCAAGCTGACGAAACAATTTCCCGCCCTGCCCCATCCGCACGCGGCCGTGCACCGAATCCCTCCTGAGAACAGTCCATTAGCGATCAAGGAGCGGCAGGTGACACTTCTCCGGGCAGGTTCCAGAACCAGCCGGGGCATCCCCGGCACCACTGACCAGGATTCACCACCTGGAGACTTATGCTTGGTAGTGATGGATACTCCCGATGCTCCCGCGGTCACGGACACGCCGGCCGAGCTCAGCCAACGGCTCACAGTCCTGCTGGGACAGATCTCCCAGGGTGACCGCGCTGCCTTTGCGGAGTTCTACCGGCTGACCTCGCGCCGGGTTTACGGTATGGCGCGCAGGGTCCTGATTGATGCCGAGCTCAGCGAGGACACCACCCAGGAGGTCTTCCTCCAGGTCTGGCAAAACGCGGGCAGATTCGATCCCGCCGCAGGCAGCCCGCTCTCCTGGCTTATGACGATTTCCCACCGGCGTGCCGTGGACAGGGTCAGATCCGCGCAGTCCGCCACGGACCGCGAGGCCCGTTACGGTGCCAGCAGCCAGGACATAGACCACGACACCGTGTCGGACGAAGTGGGCAGCAGACTCGAAGCCGAAGCCGTGGTGCGGTGCCTGGGAACGCTGACCGAAACGCAACAGGAATCTGTCCGCCTTGCCTACTACGGCGGCCTGACCTACCGGGAAGTCGCCGAGCGGCTGAACGCTGCAGTTCCCACCATAAAGTCCCGCATCCGCGACGGACTGATCCGCTTGAAGACCTGTTTGGGGGTGAGTTGAAATGACAGAAATGAACCATGGACCAGCCGGCCGTTCAGGCGGCTTCGGTGATACCGTCGCAGCTGACCTCGCCTCGGGCCGCGTCATTGACCTGGCCGAGCTGTATGCCCTCGATGCCGTAACGGACGATGAACGCCGCGCGATCGAGGAGTACATTTCAGCCGCTCCTGCTGCCGAGCGGACGTCATTCTTCGAACGGGTCCGCCAGTCCCGGGAAACCCTCACCCGCACGTTTAAGGCGGAGGAAGAGCCGCCCGCAGATCTCTTCGACCGGATCGTCGCCCAACTTCCGGCCCAGCTGCCCGCGCAGTTGCCGACTCCGGGGCCGTCCCCGGCGCCAGAGCAGGAGGGCAACGGCCCTGAAGGTCCCACCGATGAGCTCGCCAAAGCCCGGCAACGCCGGGAGGAACGGCGGCGTCCGGCCGGAACCCGCCGCTGGCTGGCGGGCATTGCGGCCGCGGCGGCCATTGCCCTGGGCGGCGTCGGCGTCGGGTCCTATATCGCGGACCAGAACGACCCCCTGAACCAGGTGGTCCGGGCTGATGACGTCCGCGAAGCCTCTGTACCCGTGGCCGCGGGTGGAACCGCAACGGTTCTGGTCTCGTCTTCCAAAGACGCCTTGGTGGTCAAGATGAATGGTGTTCCTGCCCCGCCAGAAGGCAAGGTCTACCAGATGTGGCTGATTCCAAAGGACGGGTCGGCGCCGGTGTCCCAGGGCCTGATGGATGAGGCCGCCTTGTCCAAGCCCGCTGTAGTGGAGGGCATCGCCTCCGCCGCGGCGCTCGGAATCACGGTTGAGCCCGTCGGTGGATCCAAGTCCCCCACGCTGCCCACGGTGGCTGCGGCTCCGCTCGGCGCGTAGCAGCTTCGCCCACGCTGAACATGGGAACGCCCAGTGATCATCCTGAAGGATGGTCACGGGGCGATTCTATGCCGTCCGGCTTAAAAACCGGCGATGGTTCCCGGTCCATTGACGGCTACTACGTGGAACGCTTCGGCGCTGTGTCCTGCCGCCAGCCCGGCGCGTTCGGCATTGACGTGCATGCCCTGGCGGACCGCGGCTTCCATGGCCTCCACGTCGGGATGCTGGCTGACGTGGACGTGGATGGCCTGCAGTTTGGCCTCCACATGCTCAGTCACGTCAACAAAATGGTTTTCCCGCTCTTCAGGGCCTGCATACAGCCATAGCCACGGAAGCTTGTAAGCCGCCAGCCCGGCTTCTGCCAGTTCCGGGTAGGCGAAAGGATTTTCCACCGCAGGGTAGACGGCCCGTGTGACAGCCTCCCCCACTGCGAGATGGTCCGGATGGCTCTTCTGGATCCGCCGCCAGTTCCGTTCCGGATGCATGGCCAGTACGACGTCGGGACGCAGTTCGCGGATGAGCTTCACCACCCCGCGCATCACCTCATGCGAGGGCTCGAGGTAGCCGTCGCGCTGATGGAGGTAGTGGATGTCCGAGACCCCGACCAGTTCGGCAGCGCGGCGCTGTTCGGCGTCGCGCATGGCGATGATGTTGGCCCGGTGGGCGGGATCGAAGCCGCCGGCATCGCCGTCGGTCATGATGCAGTAGCTGACCTGGACACCGGCCGCCGTCCAGGCGGCAATGGTTCCTGCAGCGCCGAAGTCGATGTCGTCAGGGTGGGCCGCAAAACAGAGCACCCGCCCAATCCGGTGCGTGGCCGGGTTGAACGGGCTCTGTGCCTGGCTGGCTGAGGCAGTCAATAATCAGCCTTTGCGCTTCTTGATCTCGGCCGTGGCCTGCGGCAGGACGTCGAAGAGGTCCCCGACGATGCCGAAGTCCGCAATCTCGAAGACGGGCGATTCGGCATCCTTGTTGACCGCCACGATGACCTTTGCGGTCTGCATGCCGGCCTTTTGCTGGATGGCGCCGGAAATGCCGGCAGAGATGTAGAGCTGTGGGGACACGGTCTTGCCCGTCTGGCCCACCTGGGCATCGTGGCTGATCCAGCCGGCGTCGGTAGCCGCACGTGATGCTCCCACCGCCGCTCCGAGGGCGTCGGCAAGCTCCTCCACAGGTCCGAAGTCGCCGTCCACGCCGCGGCCGCCGGCTACCACGATGCGGGCGTCGGTAAGGTCCGGGCGGCCGCTGGCCACCTTCTGCTCGCGGGCCGTGATCCGTGCCGCCGCCGCAGTGCTGCCGGCGGGAACCTCCACCGTGACGGTTTCGGGTGTGCCGGCTGCGGCAGCCGGCTCGGGCACCACGTTGTTGGCTTTGACCGTCAGCACCGAGACGGGGGTGCTGGCCTTGCAGGCTGTGTTGTAGGAACCGGCGAGTACGGACTTGTGTGCCGTGCCGTCCGCTTCCACGGCCACAACGTCGGTGATGACGCCGGCGTTGAGGCGGATACCGAGGCGGGCAGCGATTTCCTTGCCCTCGGGTGAGTTGTCGAGCAGGACGATGGCCGCCCCTGTGTTCTCTGCTGCAGCGGCGAGGTAGGCAGCCTTGGGCGCCACCAGGTAGTCGTCCAGGTCCTGTGCCGAGGGGCGCAGGATGGTGCTGACGCCGTACTCCACGAAAGTGGAGGAGACGTCGCTGTGCAGTTCGCCGTTGAGGGCCACCACGCTCTCACCGAGGGTGCGGGCCAGGGTCAGCAGCTCGAGGCTGCTCTTCTTCAGCGCGGCGCCGGGGTTGTCAATAAAAACGAGTACTTTTGCCATGTCGGTGATCCCTCTTAGAGCAGCTTCTGGGCGGCCAGGAAGTCAACCAGCTGGATGCCGGCGTCGCCTTCGTCGGTGATGATGGTGCCGGCGGTGCGCGGCGGCCGCTCTTCAGCGTTGGCCACGGTGGTCCAGGAACCGGAGTGTCCCACCTGGGCAGCATCCACCCCGATGTCCGCAAGGGACAAGGTGGTGATGCTCTTGCGCTTGGCGGCAATGATGCCCTTGAAGTTGGGGTACCGGGGCTCGTTGATCTGGTCGGTCACAGACACCACTGCCGGAAGGGTGGCTTCCACCGTTTCGGAGGTGGTGTCCGCATCCCGGCGTGCCACAAGCCGTCCGCCCTCCACGTCCAGGGAGGACGCGAACGTGACCTGGGGAAGGCCAAGGCGCTCGGCCAGCTGCGCCGGCACCAGGGAGGTTTCGCCGTCGGTGGAGGCCATGCCGGTGATGATGAGGTCCACGGGGCCGTCCTGGCCGAGCCGCTGGACGGCAGCCGCCAGAGCAAGGGAAGTGGCCGCGGCGTCCGAGCCCGCCAGAGCCTCGTCCGTCAGGTGTACGCCTTCGGTGGCACCCATCTGGAGGGATTTCTTCACGGCGTTGACGGCACCGGCAGGCCCCATGCTCAGGGCGATGACCTGGTTGCCTGCCTTGCTGCCGCCCCGCGCCTCGGAAAGCTGCAGTGCAGCCTCCAGCGCGTACTCGTCCAGCTCGGACAGGATGCTTTCGTCACGGTCCGTCGTGTAGCGCTCCCCGTTGAGGTGACGGTCGAACTGGGCGTCCGGTACATGCTTGACCAGGACGATGATCTTCAATGTCTTCTCCACTGTATCGACAGCAGCCTTCCATGCTTGTGGACAGCCAGCCGGGTAAGGTCATGGCCGCGGGATGCCCGGCGTACGGGTAGCTCCTAGCTAACCATATCGACGTTGGGCGCCGCCCTCTTCCATTACGCCAGTGTCAGCACTTTTACGACGACGGCGGGAATGGCCGACGGCGGCGCCCCCACCTGGGGTGGGAATCACCGCCGTCGAACATTCCTAAAGGTGCCGCCGCACCGTATGGCCGGTGCCGGGGTGCCGCTCCTAGCTTGCGGTGCCGAGGGCGACGTCGAGGGTTTGTTCTGACCCGTTGCGCAGCACAGTGATCTTTACGCTGGAACCCGCGGGCTGTTCCCGGACCGCGGCCGTCAGCTGCTCGGGCTCACCGATGGCGAGGTCGTTGAATTTGGTGATGACGTCGCCCACCTTGATCCCTGCCTTGCCGGCAGCCGAGCTTGCTTCCACTGTGGCGACCTCCGCTCCCACCGAGAATTCGGAGGCGGCGCTGGAGGCGGCCTTCTTCTTGACGCTGACACCGAGCTGGCCATGCGAGGCCTTGCCCGTGTCGATGATTTCCTTGGCCACCCGCTTGGCGTGGTTGATGGGGATGCTGAAGCCCACACCGATGTTGCCGCTGGACGAGGACGAGGACCCTGATCCGGCAGAGGCAATCGCCACGTTGACCCCGATGATCTCACCGCTGCTGTTCACCAGGGCGCCGCCGGAGTTGCCGGGGTTGATGGCGGCATCGGTCTGGATGACGTTGATGGAAATCTCGCCCTGCCCGGTGGTCTGCTGGCTCTGTCCGCCACCCGGTGGGGCGAACTGGAATCCGCCTCCGTCATTACCCTCTGCGTTGTCGCCCTCTTTCGGGGCCGCCGCGGAGGCCACGCTGATGGTCCTGTTCAGCGTGGAGACGATGCCATCCGTGACGGTGCCGGTGAGGCCGAGGGGGGAGCCGATGGCAATCGCGGTATCGCCTACGTTGAGCTTGCCGGAGTCGCCCAGCGTGGCCGGCGTGAGGCCGGACGTGTTGTCCACTTTGATGACTGCGAGATCGGACAACGGATCCGTGCCCACGAGCTTGGCACTGAGCACCTTGCCCTCGCTGGTCCGGACTTCAAGGGACGCATTGGCTGTCTGGCCGTCCAGCGTGACCACGTGGGTGTTGGTCAGGATGTGCCCCTGGTCGTCAAGGACGATGCCGGAACCCGTCCCGCCGGAGCCGCCGCTCGTGGCGCTGATGGTCACCACGCTGGGCGAGGCTTTGACGGCAGCTGCGGTGATTGCGTTGACGTTGTCCTTGTTGTTGACGATGACCGTGCCGGGCTGGCTGTTGCTGCTGGTGATGGCGGTGGAGCCGTCGTTGTTCAATCCCGTGGAACCAACGGTGGCCACTCCCCCGCCCACCAGGCCGGCGGCGAGGATGCTGGCTACCAGGGTGCCGACGCCGAACGAGGCCTTCTTGCGCGGGGCGTCCTTAGGGTTCGGGGCCGGCCCCACAGGAGCGCCGGCCGCTGCGTGCTGGCTGTTCTGCTGTCCTTGGCCGTAGTAGCCATAGTGGCCCTGGGCGGCGTTCGGTCCGGCATATCCCTGCGACTGGCCATGGCCCGGCTCGCCTCCCTGGCCCTCCGGGGCGCTTTGTCCATAGAACGGCTGGCGCTGCGGATAGGGCTGGCGCTGCGGGTACGCCGGGTGTGCTCCGGGCAGTTCCCGGGTTGGGGTCTCCGGGTCAAGCCGTTCAGTGTCCTGCTGACGTGGCGCCGCAGCTTCGTTGGCCGCCACAGGGTTCGAGGCTCCCATGCCCTCACCGTCCTGATGATCCGGGTTGTTACCGGGCTGTGCGGACTGCTGCTGCCACGGATCCTGCCGGCCCGGACCGCGGTTCCCGGAAGGGTCACCGGGGATTTGGTTCTCAGTCATGGGACTTCCTTTCATCCTTGTCTGCATTAACTATGGACTCCCTGCCTGTAACAAGTTCGGATGTTTGCTGAGAGCTTGCTGAATCCGGTCATGGACTGGATTTCGCTGGCCATGCATCGTTTCGCTGGTGGCATATTCACCTCAATGGACGGGCTGTGGGGTGCACCATAGAATCAAGATGATTGCCACAGCGACCTGCGGCTTTACACCATGCGTGGGGGCGCTGCTGCATTCTGAGACGACCGGTTCGTCCCGAATCGGTGTCAGGCGTGCTGAAGGGTTGCACATGCGGTCAAAGTTCAAACGTATTCTCGCCGTGATCGGCCTTACCGGGCTGCTGGCGGTACCCGCCGGTGCGGCCTGGGCGGAGGATCCGGTCACTCTGAATCCCTCAACCAAGGTTGTGGATTCAGCCGGGGTCCTGGGCGGAAAAACGGCTGAGGTGCAGGAAGCCATCAAGAAGCTGGGCACCGACCACGCCATGGTGCTTCACGTCGTCACCGTCAAGAAATTCGAAAACCCTGCCGACCGGGAGGCCTGGACAGACGAGGTGGCCAAAAAGGCAAACCTTGGTTCGAATGCCCTGATCCTCGCGGTGGCTACCGATACCCGGCAGTACATCCTGAACAAGGGCGGCAGCAAGATCACCAACGCCCAGGTCGAGAACATCAAGAGCAAGGCCATCGGGCCCCAGCTGGCAAACGACAACTATGCCCAGGCTGCCATTAACGCTGCAGGCGCCATCGGTGACGCTGCGGGAGGGGGAAGCGGCAACGTCCCTTCTGATGGAAGTGCCGGCGCCGCTGTTTTGGTGGGGACCGGCGTAGTGGCCGCCGGTGGTGCAGGTGCCTACCTCTACTTCCGGAACCGGCGGAAGAAGGCTGCCGAAGCCCAGTCGTCCAGCGCAAGCTACGGTCCGCAGGGTGGCCAGGTGGACCCGCTGGCGTCCCTCAGCGTGGAGGAACTGCGCCGCAAGAGCGGTTCGCTGCTCATCGAGGCGGACGACGCCATCAAGTCCAGCGAGCAGGAACTGATGTTCGCCCAGGCACAGTACGGCGATTCCGCCGTCGGCAACTTCACCAAGGCGCTGGATGAAGCCAAAGCCCACATGACGGAGTCGTTCAAGCTGCAGCAGCAGCTGGACGATCATATTCCCGATACTGAAGAGCAGCAGCGCACCTGGCTGGGCGAAATCATCCGCCGCTCGGAGGCTGCGCTGGCATCCCTGCAGGAGCAGAAGGCCGACTTCGATTCCCTGCGTGAACTGGAGAAGAACGCACCGCAGGCCCTGGCACGAGTCAACGCCGGCGCGCGCGAAGCAGACGCCAAGATCTCCAGCGCGGAACAGTCCCTCACCGCCCTGCGGGCCAAGTATGCCGAGAGCGCGCTTGCGCAGGTCTCGGACAACATCCTGCAGGCCAAGGAGCGCCTTGCTTTCGTCCAGAACGCAACAGCGACTGCCGAGCAGAAACTGGGTGAGGGTGAAGGAAGCATGGCTGCAGTGGCCGTCCGGGCAGCCGAGGAGAGCCTCCACCAGACGAACGTGCTCCTGGACGCCATCTCCAAGGTTTCGTCGAGCCTTGACGAGGCCCGGAACGGCCTGGAGTCAGCGGTAGTGGACACCTCGCAGGACCTTGCCCAGGCACGTGCAATCATCCAGTCCGGCGCCCATCCGGAGCTGGCTGGCCCCGTCGCTGGCGTGGAAGCGACGCTGGCCCAGGTCAAATCAGACATCCAGGGCGGGAAGATCGATCCGATCGCTACCCTGCAAAGGGTGGAGACCGCCCACCAGTCCCTGGACCAGGCGTTAAGCGGAATCCGCGACCAGCAGGAGCAGGCACGCCGGGCGCAAGCATCACTGCAGCAGACCATCATGTCTGCCCAGGCCCAAATCAGTGCCACCTCCGACTACATCACCGCCCGGCGCGGCGGCGTGGGAACCGAGGCCCGTACCCGCCTGGCGGAGTCGCAGCGGAACCTGGACTACGCGCTGTCCATTGCACGGACCGATCCCGTTACCGCCCTGACTTACGCGCAGCAGGCACACGCTCTCGCCGCCCAGGCAGCCCAGCTGGCCCAGGCTGACGTTGACCACTTCGACGGCTACGCCAACCAGGGCTACGGCCGCGGTGGGATGTTCGGCGGAGGTGGCGGCGGCGGACTCGGCGGTGCCATCCTTGGCGGCATCCTGATCAACTCCATCCTTAACGGCGGCGGTGGCGGCGGCTGGGGCGGCGGCCACGGCGACGGCGGCGGTTGGGGCGGCGGCGGCGACTTCGGGGGCGGAGACATGGGCGGCGGCTGGGGTGGAGACTCCGGCGGCGGCGGAGACTTCTAATCCGCTGAAGCTCTCCCCTGGCTTTGCCCGGCCGAACCACAACGGCTTGAGAACGACAGATGCAACACACAACTGTTCACTGATTTCAGTGGTCATCAAAGAGCAGGACGAAAGGTAGCACCATGGTTAAGCAGTCCATTTTCGGCCGTATCGCGCAACTGGCAAAGGCGAACATCAACACCTTGCTGGACAACGCTGAGGACCCGCAGAAAATGCTGGACCAGATGGTCCGGGACTACACCAACAACATCGCCGAAGCGGAGTCCGCCGTGGCACAGACCATCGGCAACCTCCGGATGCTCGAGGACGACTACAACGAGGACGTCAAGAATTCCCGCGACTGGGGCAACAAGGCCCTGGCCGCATCCCGCAAGGCGGACGAATACCGCGCCAGCGGCAACGTGTCCGACGCCGAGAAGTTTGACAACCTGGCCAAGGTGGCACTGCAGCGCCAGATGTCGGCCGAGAACGAAGCCAAGGGTGCCGAGCCTTCCATCGCCTCCCAGCGCGAAGTGGTGGACAAGCTGAAGACCGGCCTGGACCAGATGAAGGGCAAGCTGAACCAGCTGACCAGCAAGCGCAACGAACTGGTGGCCCGTTCCAAGACCGCCGCGGCACAGTCACAGGTGCACGATGCCATCAAGAGCATCGACATCATGGACCCCACCAGCGAGGTGGGCCGCTTCGAAGAAAAGATCCGCCGCGAAGAGGCCCGGGTCCGTGGCCAGCAGGAACTGACCGAGTCCAGCCTGGACGCGCAGTTCAACCAGCTGGAGGACCTCGGCGAGCAGGTGGAGATCGAGGCACGCCTTGCGGCCCTCAAATCCGGCGGCACCTCAAAGCCGGCCATCGGCTCAGGCAACGCTGCAGGCGCTGAATCCACTGTGAACGAAGCCGATTTCGACAAGCTCTAATAGTCCTAGTGAGCGTCCTCGCTGAGGATAGCCGGGACGCTGTGGGCTGAAGAAAGGCCGGGGCCGCCGCCCCGGCCTTTCTGTTGCCCGTATGTGTAGCGTGGGGTCATGGCTTCCTCCCACCCCACCTCCCTCGTCTGGCTGCGCGACGACCTCCGCCTGGACGACAACCCCGCACTGTCCGAGGCGGCATCGCTTGGCCTGCCCCTGACGGTGGTCTATGTCCTGGACGAGGAGTCTGACGGCATCCGGCCGCTCGGTGGAGCAACACGCTGGTGGCTGCACTATTCCCTGGAAGGACTGGCCGCAGCGTTGGAAGCCAAGGGCTCCCGCCTGCTCCTTCGCCGGGGACCTGCGGCAGATGTCATTCAGGGCCTTGCGGGCGAGACCGGTGCGGCCCATCTGTTCTGGAACCGGCGTTACGGACTGCCGGAGCGGACGGTGGATGCCGCGATCAAGGAGTGGGCCGGCAAGAACGGCGTGGAAGCTTCCAGCTTCCAGGCGAATCTTCTGTTCGAGCCCTGGACGGTGCGCACCGGAGCCGGCGGCCCCTACAAGGTCTTCACGCCCTTCTGGCGTGCCTGCCTTGCGGGCGTCGATGTCCGCGAGCCCCTCGAACCGCCCCGGCAGCTGCCGCCGCCTGCCACTGCGACGGGCGGGGCGCTGCCAATCAGCGAAGACCTGCACAACTGGAACCTCCTGCCGCACTCCCCCGACTGGAGCAGCGGCCTGGCCGAAACCTGGGAGCCCGGAGAGAAAGGTGCCAGGCACCGCCTCGAGGACTTCCTGGAAGGGCCGGCCGAGGACTATGGGACGAGCCGCAACGTGCCGGGTGTGGAGGGAACCAGCCGCCTGTCGCCGCACCTGCGCTTCGGCGAAGTCAGTCCCTTTCGGGTGTGGCGGGAGATCAGGCGCATGTTCCCGAACAAAGTACCGGCCGACGTCGGGATCTTCCGTTCCGAGCTCGGCTGGCGGGAATTCTGCTGGCACCTCCTGTACACCAACCCCGAACTGGCCACCCGCAACTACCGCCCCGAGTTTGACCGGTTTGAATGGCAATCACTCAACGTAAGCGAGCTGCGGGCCTGGCAGCAGGGCCGCACCGGATACCCGTTCGTTGATGCCGGGATGCGCCAGCTATGGCAAACGGGCTGGATGCACAACCGGGTGCGGATGGCAGCTGCGTCATTCCTGGTCAAGAATCTCCTGGCTGACTGGCGCATCGGCGAGGAGTGGTTCTGGGACACGCTCGTGGACGCGGACGCGGCCAGCAACCCGGCAAACTGGCAGTGGGTGGCGGGATCGGGAGCGGACGCCTCGCCCTACTACCGGATCTTTAACCCGGTGACGCAGAGCAAGAAGTTTGATTCCGCGGGCCACTACCTGCGCCGCTTCATTCCGGAACTGGCAGACCTCGACGCGAAGGCCATTCACGAACCGTGGAAAGCCGGAGACGCGCCTGGCTACCCCGGACCGTTGGTGGGGCTGCCGGAGTCCCGGGAGCGGGCGCTGGAAGCCTACGCCAAGCTCAAGGACTGAGCGGTCCGGCTGCATAGACTGGGCGGCCGGGCCCGGCCCGTGACCGCCTTAGCGGCTGACCTTGCCCATCAGGGACGCAATGGGACGCAGGAAGATGGGGCGGGCCAGGAACCACGCGGCTGCCATGACCACCACCGAGGCGAGGAAGACCCAGAACCCAAACCAGCCGTCGCCGTCCTGGACGCCGTACATGTGGTTCAGGTTGCGCAGGGCACCGGTGGCCAGCACCAGGAAGACGTGCACCACGATAAAGGCCACGAAGTAGATCATCACCGGGAAGTGGACCGCCCGCGCCCATTCGATCGGGAAAGCCTTGTTGAGGCCGGCCGCCTTCTTGGGCCACGCCGAGGACATCCGCAGGCCGGTGATGAAGGACAGCGGCGCGGCGATGAACACCGTAACGAAGTACGCCAGCAGCTGGAGGGCGTTGTAGTTGATCCAGCCGTTCTCCGTGGGCCAGTCCAGCGACGCGTACTGCAGGGCCGCGGAGAGCGCGTTGGGGAACACGTCCCAGCTGGTGGGTACGATCCGCATCCACTGACCGGTGGCGAACAGCAGGACGGCGAAGACCAGTCCGTTCAGGATCCACAGTGCGTCCAGGGTGAGGTGGAACCACAGCTCAAGGCTGATCTTGGTAGGCGGGTTCTTGGTCTTGATGAGGCCCTTGTTGTTCCGGGTCCAGTGGCCGCTGGGGCGCGTGGTGGTCCGCACCTGCCAGCCGGTCCGGATGATGAGCAGCAGGAAGAACGCGTTCAGGAAGTGCTGCCACGCCAACCAGGCGGGGAATCCTTCCGGCGCCCCTGCCGGAAGTTCCGAATGCCCGGGGTAATCGGTGACGAAGGAGGCGACGGCGGGCAGCCCCACCAGCCACTTGGCGATCAGCACCACCAGGACCAGCGCCACGAGGACGGCGGGCACACCCCAGTAGAGACGGGACCGCTTGCCCGCGACAGTGCCGGGCTTCTTCGTGGGTGTGGACATCGAGCAACATTCCTCTCGAGAATGACGTGGTGCTCACGATCTGTGAGGCTCTGCGAAAGAGAATACTAGGAACTGCCGGCTTTCAAGGAAAAAAGAAGACCCCGTCCGGCTTGTCTGCCGGTCGGGGTCTTCACATAAGTTGCGGGGACAGGATTTGAACCTGTGACCTCTGGGTTATGAGCCCAGCGAGCTACCGAACTGCTCCACCCCGCGTCGCAGAATCAACACTACCCTACTTTTGCGGCGGGTTTTGCCACCGGCCTTTTCAGGGCCCCATCCCGACGCGCCATCACCTTCTGCCGCCTTCCGGACAACGCTCCATCAGCTCCTGCGGCTCCCCGCGCATCGGCCCATTACTCCATCATGATGTCCGTCCGCCGGTCCTGCGGCGTGAAGGTTAAAACAAAAGGTCCGGACACTGTTTCCAGTGTCCGGACCTTTTCTCCAGTTGCGGGGACAGGATTTGAACCTGTGACCTCTGGGTTATGAGCCCAGCGAGCT
>NZ_JARVSG010000011.1:0-138886 GCF_030209335.1 Pseudarthrobacter sp. fls2-241-R2A-168 | reverse complement strand
CAGGAAACAGAACCGGACGCGTCCTGACCGGCCCCCGCACTGTCCTGGCCAGTCAACACAGCCATAAACGCAGCGACCGAAGCATCAACCACCGCCTCCGCCTGCACCACCACCGGATTCATTTCCATACCCCCATCATCCTGCGGGGCTATGACAAAACCGGGCGCCTCGGAGAGTGCAGCCACGGCACCAGCGACCTCCTCCACCTGCACCCCCGCCGGGTCCGTTTCCATAGCCCCATCATCGTGAGGGGGTCTGACAAAACCAGGCGCCTCCGAACGTGTAGCGACGGCACCAGCGGCTTCCTCCACCTGCACCACCGCCGGGTCCGTTTCCATACCTCCATCCTCGCGAGGGGGTCTGACAAAACAGCGCCCGTTGAGGCAGTCCCCCACAAAATCCTTCTAACTTTTTTGAGGCTCCTTCCGAACGTTTTGAAGCTCCTCCCCAACTCGCCTGCTAGACATCGCCTGCCCGCGCTGCGTGCCCGTGCTTCGCCGGGGTCAGGCACCAGGAAGGGCGGACGAGCAAGACGGAAAGCGGGGCAAAGGGCCTCCTCCGTCAGCCCGTTTTGGGGTTGGGCGCCTCGCTCCGGTACCCTATTGAGGTTGGTGACGTGTCCGAGCGGCCGAAGGTGCAACACTCGAAATGTTGTTTGGTGTAAAAGCCAACGTGGGTTCAAATCCCACCGTCACCGCCAATAAGAAAGGCCCTGCTTCCCTTGAAACAAAGGGAAGCAGGGCCTTTCTGCTGTTCGTTCCAATACACGTGGGCCATCTGAGTTGTGGAGCGCACGCGGCCGCGGCAGCACCGCCGTCGGACTTCATCAGAAGTGGAGCGATGGGGGCTAAAGCGGCAAGAGCTGATGAAGCATTATACGGAAAGCGATAAAACCTGATGGGGCGTTGGATGGACAACGCACAAGGGTCGAAAGCTACAACTCCCAAGCACCCCAGCCACGCTAAATTTCAAAACCTTAGCCACCACGGATTTTCCGCGCGGTCACTGGGAAGTACATCCCTCCCCTACACGCGTTTTGTCCTATAACCCGGCGTCTTTGAGCCGGCGCAGGGCAGCCAGCGGTAGGATGCCGTTGTGCAGCACGGGCTGGCGTGGTAGTTTTCCCGTGATCGTGATCTATCGACAGGAGGTGAGTCCCATGAACGCAGTATCCGCATTGGGCGCTCCCTTGGATTCCACGATCGCGCGACACAGATAGTCGCCGCCGGGAGCGCCACCACAGGCAATTCGCGAAAGGCGACTCCCATGAACACAACATCTTCTTCCCCTCTGCACTCCGCCCCGATGCCGGCTTCTGGCCCGTCGAATGCCGACCAGGATCGGCAGCAGCCTGACCCCACAAAATGGGCACACTCAACGAGTCGGGCCCTCGTCCTTGGCGGCGGCGGATCGACAGGCAACGCCTGGCTGATCGGCGTCATGGCCGGCCTGTTCGATAGCGGGCTGGACGTCACCACAGCCGATCTGACTATTGGAACTTCAGCCGGCTCCACGGCCGCAGCCCAGATAGCTGGTGCGTCGCCGTCCGAGCTCTTTGCCGCAATCCTTGCCGCTGCGCCCCAAAAGCGGCCTGTTCCGGCTGGATCCGTCCCGGAACGCGTTGCCACCAGGCCTGTGACCGACCACCTGGAGAGGATCAACAACATCATCGCCTCCTCTGAGAATGCGGCGGACATGCGCCGGAAGATGGGTGCGGCAGCACTGGGCATGGAGGCGGCGTCGGACGGTTCCTGGCAAGCACAGTGGCGCAGCATCGTCGCCGCGCGGCTGGACAGTCAGGGGTGGCCGCAACGAAGGGTGCTCATCACCGCTGTCAATGCCAAGACCGGCGAACCGGCGGTCTTCGACCGCCACAGCGGAATCGACCTGGTGGACGCCATCGCCGCCAGCTGTTCCAGTGGCCTTCCCTACAGGATCGGAGATATCCCCTACATCGACGGCGGCTACCGGTCCAACGCAGAAAATGCCGATCTGGCAGCCGGATACCAAAGGGTGCTGGTGCTCTCACCTTTCGGCGGAAAATCACTGGTCCCCAAGCACTGGGACCTGCACCTCGCAGCCCAGGTCGCCGAGTTACGGGCGCATGGCAGCAGGGTCGAGACGATCTTCCCGGACAGCAAAGATGAGCACATGTTCGGCGCGAATGCGATGAATCCCTCGCTCCGTCCGCCCGCTGCCCAAGCCGGTTACCAGCAAGGTGAGGCCCTTGCCGGGCAGCTGGCGGACTTCTGGCGCTGAGCTCCGGTCCACGCGCTGAAGCTCCCAGCGGCGCCGCCAGCCAGGCCCGTCGGCCGGCATAAGGGAAGAGCAGGCTTCCCGGCTTGGACAGCGGTCCGAAAAAGGGCCACCGAATTGGGGTAGCCTCACAAATTCTGCGGGATCATGGCTGGATACCATGGGCTGACCGGACAGAGCCGTCCGGTGGCCGATCGACGCAGAAGGAACCCATGACCGCGGTTACGGTGGACCACATCCTTTCGGATCTCCCGCTGGGGTTCGCGAGCCTTATCCTCCGCCCGGCGAACGGTTCTCCCATCGAACGTTTCCTGATCGCTGACGCTGAGGATGAAATGCCCGACGGCGTTGGCGCGTTTGTCCTCTTGATTGGGGTCCGCGGGCGGTCGGCTTTGCCCGCGTTGCGGCGGCTCCTGCAGAACCCGCCGCCGGTGGTCGCCGTCAAGGGAACGCGCGAGGAGCTCGCCGAGGCTGAGGAGCTGCTGCGCGACGCAGGCACCGGCCTGCTCCTGGTGAACCCGGCTGCCGACTGGGACCGTCTGCTCTCCATCGCGAAGGACCGGATCCAGCCGCGCAGCTATCAGAGCGAAGTCCTGACACTCCTGGAAGAAGACCTCTTCGCCATCGCCCAGACCACGGCCAGGCTCACCTCGAGCCACGTGGTCATCGAGGACGCGGCCAACAAAGTCTTGGCGTACTCCACCGTCTCGAACGACATCGACGAGCTTCGCAAAGCCTCCATCCTGACCCGCCGGGGGCCCCGGAAATACGAACTGTTGTTGAAGGACCTGGGCGCCTACCGTGAACTGCACGGAACACGGCTCCCGGTGCGCGTACCGGCAAGGCCCCAGGACGGGCTGCGGGAACGGGTGGCCATCACGCTCTTCGCCGGGGACCGGATCATGGGCTACATCTGGCTGCAGGAGACCGGCGACGGCTTCGGCCCCGATGTTGACCATGTGCTGAAGGGTTCAGCCGCCCGGACCTCAACTGAGCTGATCCGCTACCGCAACCAACAGTCGGTGCACATGCGCGAAGACCGGATTGCGCGGATACTTTCCGGCCCGGCGGAGGCAGCAGCCAGTGCGCACAGCGAGAAGATCCCCGCAGAACGCCCGGCGGCGCTGATCCTGATTGGGATATCCGATGCGGAAGCCCAGGCCGACGACGCCGCCCTGAAGCACGGCGAGCTTGCCAACCTGGCGTCCATCCACGCGGCCGCCTACAAAGCCTCAGCAATTGTGGGTCAGTTCAAGGGGGACACTGCTGTGATCGTCCCGGGCCTGCAGTCCGCAGCAGCCGAACCGGGACTCCGGGCACTGGCCGAGTCGATCGTGCGCGATGCACGCAAACACCTGGGCATCACCCCGTTTGCGGCGGTGGGCCCCGTGGTCCCTGACCTTTTGTCCATCCACTCCATCACCCGTATCGCCGAAGCGCTGTTGAAGTGCGTCAGCGGGGCAACCCAAACATCCGTGGCCACAGTGGACGACTTTGAGGCTGAGATCCTTTTCCAGGAGGCAGTGCAGAATTTTGCGTCCTCGACCTTCCGCCACCGCACCCTCTCGGCGCTGCTTCGGGACGACCCTGAACTGGCCGAAACCCTGCGGACGTACTTTGAAGCCTCGCTTGACGTTGCCGAATGCGCCCAACGGATGAAACTGCACAAAAACACCGTCTACTACCGGATCAGCAAGGCCTCCAGGGTGACCGGCCTGGACTTCGGAAACCCCCGGGACTCGCTGGTGGCCATGCTCCATATCCAGGAATGGGCCGGAACATCCTCACAACAATCAGGCAGGAAATGACTACAGCACTTGAGGCGCCGCCGCTAGGCCCCCTCCTGGACGACCTCGTCCAAAGCCACCGCCCGGGGCGGGAGACCGGTTCCGTCCCGGCAAACATTCCGTTCCTGGCCGACGTTCCTTTCGACACCTTCGGAATAGCCGTTGCCACCACGTCCGGCCAGCTCTTCAGCTCCGGTGACGCTGGGGTCCCCTTCTCCATCCAGAGCATCTCCAAAGTGTTTACGCTGGCCATGGCACTCCGGGGCGACACGAGCGGAACCCTGTGGACCCGCGTCCTGCGTGAGCCCTCCGGTACCGCGTTCAACTCGCTGGTCCAACTGGAGGTGGAACACGGAATTCCGCGCAACCCCTTCATCAACGCCGGCGCACTGGTGGTCACGGACCACCTGATGGAAGGAACGTCCGACGCCGCCACGCAGCTTTTGCGGTTCCTCACCACAGAGGCCGGCAGCAGCGGGCCGTACATCGATGAGGCGGCAGCGTCCGGTGAGCTGTCCAGCAGCAGTCGAAACCTGGCACTTGCGCACTTCCTGAAGGATTTCGGCAACCTGAGGCAGTCGGCGGAATCCGTGGTGGAAAATTACGTCCGCCAATGCTCCATCATGATGACCTGCGTCGAACTCGCCAAGGCCGGGCTCTTCCTGGCCCGGGAGGGCCAGGGAACGCTCGGGCCTGTCCTGTCCGCCAGCGATGCCAAACGCATCGGCTCCATCATGCTGACCTGCGGCATGTACGACGCCGCCGGAGAGTTCGCGTACCGGGTGGGCCTTCCCGGTAAGAGCGGTGTGGGCGGTGGCATCCTGGTCATCGTTCCGGGTGAGTGCGCCATCTGCGTCTGGAGCCCCAGGCTGGATGCCAAGGGCAATTCCCTTGCCGGGACTGCTGCCCTTGCCGATCTTTCCGACCGCACCGGCTGGTCGGTCTTCTAAGACCGCCGCCAGAGAATCCCCAAACAAAAAATTTCCCCCACCCCAGTTAGATCTCCCCAGATCGAAAGGATCACCCATGTCCAACAACCCCAATGACGAGGTTGCAGTACACGAGATAGACGGTGGGCATGCGCATGCCTCCGAGAGCTCCCTTCACGCGGAGGATAAGGGCTATCACAAGAATTTGAAGCCGCGGCAGATCCAGATGATCGCGATCGGCGGTGCGATCGGTACCGGCCTGTTCCTGGGCGCCGGCGGCCGGCTGAACGCCGCGGGCCCGTCCCTGGTCATCGCCTACGCCGTGTGCGGGTTCTTCGCGTTCCTGATCCTGCGCGCCCTGGGCGAACTGGTCCTGCACCGGCCCTCCTCGGGCTCGTTCGTGTCCTACGCCCGCGAATTCTTCGGCGAAAAAGCCGCGTTCGTCTCCGGCTGGTTCTACTGGATCAACTGGGCCACCACCACCATCGTGGACATCACCGCCGCCGCCCTCTACATGCACTTCTTCGGCAACTACATCCCCTGGATGGCCGACGTCCCGCAGTGGGCCTGGGCCCTGACCGCCCTCATCGTCGTCCTGGCCCTGAACCTGGTCTCGGTCAAGGTCTTCGGCGAAATGGAATTCTGGTTCGCCCTGATCAAAGTCGCAGCCCTGGTCATCTTCCTCATCGTCGGCACCTACTTCGTCATCTTCGGCACCCCCGTAGACGGCCAGCAAGTCGGCCTCAGCCTGCTCAGTGATAACGGCGGGATCTTCCCCAACGGCCTGCTTCCCATGATCATCCTCATGCAGGGCGTCCTGTTCGCCTACGCCTCCATCGAACTCGTCGGCACCGCCGCCGGCGAAACCGAAAACCCCGAAAAAATCATGCCCAAGGCCATCAACTCCGTGGTCTTCCGCATCGCCGTGTTCTACGTCGGCTCCGTGATCCTCCTGGCCCTGCTCCTGCCCTACACCTCCTACGAAAAAGGCGTCAGCCCCTTCGTAACATTCTTCGGCTCCATCGGCATCCAGGGCGTGGACGTCATCATGAACCTCGTGGTCCTCACCGCCGCCCTGTCCTCCCTGAACGCCGGGCTCTACTCCACCGGCCGGATCCTGCGCTCCATGTCCGTCAACGGCTCCGCCCCCAAATTCGCCTCCCGCATGAACAAAGCAGGCGTCCCCTACGGCGGCATCGCCATCACCGCCGCCGTCTCCCTCCTGGGCGTCCCGCTGAACTACCTCGTCCCCGCCCAAGCCTTCGAAATCGTCCTCAACGTCGCCTCCGTCGGCATCATCATGACCTGGGCCACCATCGTCCTATGCCAGATCCAACTCAAACGCTGGGCCGACAAAGGCTGGCTCGAACGCCCCTCCTTCCGCATGTTCGGCGCCCCCTACACCGGCTACCTCAGCCTCCTGTTTCTCGTGGGCGTGCTGGTCATGGTCTTCATCGACTCACCCCTGACCATGCTCGTCACCGCCATCGCCTCCATCCTCATGGTCATCGGCTGGTACGCCTGCCGCAAACGCATCCACGAAATCGCCGAAACCCGCGAAGGGCACACCGGCCTCTCCCCCGTCATCGCCAACCCACCCGCCGAGACGTTCAGGTAAGCCGGAAGGCTCCACCCACAGGCCATACATAAACCCGAACAACAAAGAAAGACCATGACAACGGAACCCGCAGCAATCCTGACCGCATCACCCACCCGGCCCGCCGCCGTCGAGCCTTCCCGGCAGCACAACCCGCAGGCAAATCCAGCGGAGGCACCACCGGCAACCAAGTCCGCGGGGCACGTTATTGTTGATTCGCTCATCGCCCATGGCGTGGAACGCACGTACGTGGTGCCGGGCGAGAGCTTCCTGGACGTGCTGGACGGCCTGCATGCCTCGGATGTTGAAACCATTGTCTGCCGGCATGAAGGCGGTGCCGCCTATATGGCCGAGGCTGACGGCAAGATGAACCAGCGCCCAGGCGTGGCCATGGTGACGCGGGGGCCGGGCGCTGCCAACGCGCACGTGGGTCTGCACACCGCGTGGCAGGACTCCACTCCCATGCTGTTGTTTGTGGGCCTGATCCCGTTCGCGCACCGGGACCGGGAGGCCTTCCAGGAGTTCGACATTAAGGCCTGGTTCGATACCGGTGCCAAGCGCGTGATGGTCCTTGACCATGCCGAACGGGCGTCCGAGATCGTGGCGGAGGCGATGTTCGCTGCCATGAGCGGGCGGCCCGGCCCCGTGGTGGTGGGCCTGCCGGAGGACATCATCCGCCAGCAGATCGACCCCGCGCTGCATCCCGCAATTCCCGTGGCCGCCGGTGGCATGAGCAGCACGGATGCCGCAGCCCTGCGCGCTGCACTGGCGGAATCGCGCAAGCCGTTGTTCGTCACCGGCGGCAATGACTGGACCCAGGAAGCTGCGGACCAGCTGACCGGCTGGCTGGAGCGCCACCAGATCCCGGCGGCAGCCGAGTGGCGGACGCAGGGAACGGTGTCCTTCGATTCGCCGTCCTACGTGGGCCCCATCGGCTACGGCCGGCCCCGCCCCACATACGACCTGCTGGAGGAAACCGACCTGCTGGTGTTTGTGGGGACGGTGCCGGGGGATGTCATCACGGACGGGTTCGTGTGCCGCCAGGACTGGAACAAAAAGAACTTCCTGGTGACCGTGGACCCGTCGCTCCGCGGGCGCTCCGGCCCTGTGTCGCGGCAGATCCTCTCCAAGCCGGAGGCCTTTGTGCAGGACCTGGCCGCCATTGATTTGCCGGTGAAGGAAGAGTGGAAGGCGTGGACGGAGCGGATGCGGGGCGAACAGGAGCACTTCGCTGCGCTGCCCCCAGCCGCACCGTCAGCGGGACAGGCCAGGATGGACACCCTGATGGCTAACCTCGTGCCCAGGCTGCCCGAGGATGCCATGGTGACCTTCGGCGCCGGCGAACACACCAACTGGGCCCACCGCTACTTTCCCACCCGCCGATATGCGTCCATGATCAGCGCCCGCAACGGCTCCATGGGGTATTCGGTGCCGTCGGCCATCGCGGCTTCCCTGGCAGACCCCGCACGCCGGGTGGTGACCATCGCCGGGGACGGGGAGTTCCTGATGAACGGCCAGGAGCTGGCCACCGCGGCCCAGTACGGAGCCACTCCCCTGGTGGTGGTGATGGACAACCAGGAATACGGCACCATCCGCACCCACCAGGAGCGGCACTATCCGCAACGCGTCTCCGGCACCCAGCTGCAGAACCCCGACTTCGCTCTCATGGCCAAGGCCTTCGGCGGTTTTGGGATCACGGTCACCGAGGACAAGGACATTCCGGCCGCCCTTGATGCAGCGTTCGCCGCCATTGACCAGGTCGGCGTCTTCGCCCTGATCCACCTCATCGTCGAACAGCGCGTGAAGGCGTACTGAGGGGCGCCCGCGCGCAGCAGCCGCGCGGACTCAGCGTTGCCCTGACAAACGGCAGCGGACGACGGCGGGAGCCACCCGCCGTCGTCCGCTGCCGTTATTGAGGTGGCTAGCTACGCGGACACGCTTTCGGTAATCCGCTTCGGTGTGACGGCGGGGACGCCGTCGCCGTCCTGTCCGTACAGCCAGTCGTTGTACTGGAAGTTGTTGTCCTTGCGGCTCTTGAACAGCAGGTTCCGCAAGGTCCGGGCGAGGCCTGAAACGTGCCACGACTCGCCCCATACACGGGCGGTGCGCTGGACGCGGGCAGTGCGGCCGGCGCGGACGCCGTTGAACGCCCGGATGGCCTCGTCCCATGCCTCGGGCTTGATCCCGTCGGCAGTGAACACAGTCCCGATCGAAGAGTCCTGCAGCACGGCAGCGTCCTCCAGGGCCTGGCAGGCACCCTGGGCCAGGTATTGCAGCATGGGGTGCGCGGCGTCGCCCATCAGCACCATCCGGCCGGCCACCCAGTTTTCGATGGGGTCGCGGTCGTACATGGGCCAGCGGATGCCGGTGGCCAGGTTCTTCAGCGCCTCCTGGACCGCGGGAACGCAGTCCTTGTACGCAGCCTCGAGCTCATCCACTCCGCCGTACTGCTCTTCGCCGCGTTCAAAGGACGCGGACTTGAAGACGGCTACGGTGTTGAGCAGTTCGCCCTTGCGCAGCGGGTACTGCACCAGGTGGCAGTCCGGGCCGAGGTAGACAATAACGTCCTCGAGGTCCGCTTTGGGTGTGTTTTCGGTGATGGGAACGGTGCCGCGGTAGGCCACGTAGGCGGACGAAACAGGCTCGTCGATGGCCACGAGCGGGCGGAGGGTGGACTTGAGTCCGTCAGCCCCGATCACCACGTCCGCCTCGTAGTCCACGCCGGCGGCGGTGTGTGCCACGCCGCGGCCATTGACGGTTTCCACGCTCTCGACCATGACGTCGTTGACGAGCTTGACCCCGGCGGCTTCACAGCCTTCGAGCAGGACGCGGTGCAGGTCGGTGCGGTGGATCACCACGTACGGTGCGCCGTACCGCTCCGCGAACTCCCCGCCGAGCGTCTGGCGGGTAAGTTCCTCGCCGGTGACGGCGTCACGGAATACGAGGTGCTTGGGTTGCACGCCGATTTCCAGCGCCTTTTCCAGCAGGCCCCAGCGCTTCAACACGCGGGAGGCATTGGGGGCCATCTGCAGGCCCGCACCCACCTCGCCGAATTCGGGTGCCCTTTCAACGAGGGTTACGTTGGCGCCGTTCTCGCGCAGTGCGAGGGCTCCGGCCAGTCCGGCCATGCCCCCTCCGATCACCAGGACATCGGTGGACGTGGCGTGCTCAGACATTACTTGCTCCTGTTTGTTGGGTTTTTGGATTTCAGGTGAAGGCCGACGGCGGTCAGCAGCACAGCTGCGATGGCGGCGGCGCCGGCGAAGGCGAGGAAGTTCGAGTTGACTCCCAGCCCCGCGGCCAGCAGCAGGCCTCCGGCCTGCGGTGCGGCGACGGCGCCGATCCGGCCCGTGCCCAGCGCCCAGCCCAGCGCGGTGCCGCGCAGGTGGGCAGGATAGTGGTTGGCAACGGCGGCGATGATGAGGCACTGTGTGCCGTGGGTTCCGACGCCGGCGAGCACCAGCATGAGGTACACCACCGTTACTGGAGGCCCCGTCACCAGGACCACCAATGCACCGGCTGCCACGGCGGCAGCGGCGATCGCGGTGGGTACGGGGCCAAAACGCGTGCCGGTCCAGGCCGTGATGACCGAACCGGCCACCGCGCCGAGGTTCAGTGCCAGCGCGAAGGTCAGCGCCGAGCCCAGGTTGTAGCCCGCCAGCTGCATCAGGTTGGGCAGCCAGGTGCCCAGGCCGTACCAGGCGAACAGTGTGGCGATGGTGGCTACCGCGAAGAGCATGCTGATGCCCAGGTACGGGGCGCGCAGCAGCGAGGAGAAGCCTGTACTGGCTTTGGTGTTGGCTGTGACTTTGCCGCTCCGGGAGTCCTGTTCCGAACCCAGCGTTTCCGGAAGGTATTTCAGTCCAAGCGGCACCACGATCACCAGCGCCAGCACGGCCACCAGGAACATGGACTGCCAGCCGAAGGCGGGAATCAGCTGGATCCCGACCAAGGCGGCGATGGAGCCGCCGATCGGAACGCCGGACATCATCAGGGTGGCAATGGTGGACCGCCATTTGGTGGGGACCAGTTCGGCCACGAGGGCGTTCGCGGAGGGCACCAGCCCGCCGAGCCCGATTCCGGCGAGCAGCCGCAGAATGCCGAAGATGGCGGCGTTGGGGGCGAAGGCGCACAGGACGGTGAAGACGGAAAAGACCACCGCGCAGCCAAGGATGGTGCGGCGGCGGCCCCACGAGTCGGCCATCCGGCCGGCAAAGATCGCGCCGATCATCATGCCCAGGAACGCCATCGACCCGATGGTTCCGGCCGTGGCCTTGGTGAGGCCCCAACCGGTTTCCGAAATCAGGGAGGACTGGACCGTGCCGTAGACAATGAGGTCATAGCCGTCGAAGACCACCAGCAGCCAACAGACCAGGACGGCCAGCACGGAGGCCTTGGGGAACCGGGCTTGCCTGTCAGCGGACGATGGGCCGGGAGCCGCCGCAGTGGACCGTTGCGTCGCTGCAGCGGGAAGTGTGTGATTCATCCCACTACTGTCATGGCCACTGGAGATGAACCACAATACAATTCTGATGTGCAGAAAAGCTCCGCCCCTTCTCCCGGCGCAAGGCCAGGGCGGAAGCCTGCCCAGAAAAAGCCGGTACAGAAGCGTCCCACGTACTCCATCGAGGCAGTGGACAACGCGCTTCAGCTGCTACAACTCCTGCGCGACGGCGGAACCCTGCGGCTGAAGGATGCAGCCGTGGAACTGGGGGTTGCGCCGTCCACGGCCCATCGTCTCCTGGCCATGCTGGTCTACCGGGGCTTTGCGGTGCAGGATGAAACCCGGCGCTATGTTCCGGGCCCCGCCATGGGGGTGGGACCGGCAGGGTTGAGCTGGACCCGGCTGCTGCGTTCGCTGGCCCAGCCGCACATGGAACTGCTCTCGGCGCAGTTGAACGAAACCGTGAATCTCATGGTGCGGGTGGGCACCAAAGTTCGCTTTCTCGCCACCGTCGAGGGAAGCAACGTGCTCCGGGTCGGCGACCGGCAGGGGACGGTGCTGCCCGCCAACAAAACCTCCGGCGGCAAGGCGATTCTTGCGGAGCTTGATCCGCCCATGATCCAGCAGCTCTTCCGCAGCAACAATGCCGAGATCAGCGGCGACACCATCGCGGAGGAGGATTTTCCGGCCTTCCTGCGGGAGCTGGATTCGGTCCGCGGCAACGGCTTTGCCGCCAATTTTGAAGGCACCGAAGATGGCGTGAGCGCGTTGGGCATGGCGCTGCACAACCGGCACGGCAATGTGGTGGGGGCGATCAGCGTCGCCACCCCTGCCACACGGTTCCGCGCAGTGTTCGACGGCGGACTGGTCGCCGCCCTGCGTGCGACCTGCAGGCAGCTGGAGATCGACATCGCGGCGAACCCGGCCGAGCCGGATTAATCGCCTCCACCCTAATTCTGTAGAGCAGAATATGCTCGTTATCACATGCACTTCCTCCGTAGGGTCGAACTACGCCAAAACTGTTCGGACCTATCGAGGAGGCCTTTCGTGTCCATCAGCGCCGAAAACGTGACTCATGAATCAGTGGCCGCCAGCCACGCCCTGCCGGAGCCCACCCCGGAGGAGGCTGAGCAGCTGGAGCAGCTGTACCAGGACTTCGACAAGGAGAACCTGATTCCGCTGTGGACAGAGATCGGTGACCTGATGCCGATGGTCCCGAGCCCCAAAGCCGTCCCGCACGTGTGGCGCTGGAACGACCTGTACCCGCTGGCTGCCCGTGCCGGGGACCTGGTTCCCGTAGGCCGCGGCGGGGAACGGCGCGCCATTGCCCTGGCCAACCCCGGCCTGGCCGGCACTCCGTACGCAACCCCCACGTTGTGGGCGGCCATCCAGTACCTGGGCGGCCGGGAAACAGCGCCGGAGCACCGCCACTCCCAGAACGCGTTCCGCTTCGTGGTGGAGGGTGAAGGCGTGTGGACCGTGGTGAACGGTGACCCGGTGCGGATGTCCCGCGGCGACTTCCTGCTCACCCCGGGCTGGAACTTCCACGGCCACCACAACGACACCGATGAGCCGATGGCCTGGATTGATGGCCTGGACATCCCTTTCGTGCATTACGCCGACGCCGGCTTCTTCGAGTTCGGAACCGAACGCGTCACCGACGAGGCCACCCCGGACATCTCCCGCTCCGAACGGCTCTGGGCCCACCCCGGCCTGCGCCCGCTCTCCGGCCTGGACGACACCACCAGCTCCCCGATCGCCGCATACCGGTGGAAGTACACGGACGCAGCCCTCCGCGAGCAACTGCTGCTGGAGGACGAGGGCCACCCCGCCACCGTCTCCCAAGGGCACGCCGCAGTCCGGTTCACCAACCCCACCACCGGCGGGGACGTGATGCCTACCATCCGGGCCGAGTTCCACCGCCTCCGCGCCGGTGCCGCCACGGACACAGTCCATGAAGTGGGCTCCAGCGTGTGGCAGGTCTTCGAAGGCACCGGCTCGGTGATCCTGAACGGTGAAACCAAGCAGCTGGCCAAGGGCGACCTGTTCGTCGTTCCGTCCTGGGCTGCTTGGTCACTGCACGGCGATACCGAGTTTGATCTGTTCCGCTTCAGCGACGCCCCGATTTTCGAGCGCCTGAGCTTCAACCGCACCTACATCGAAGGACGCACCAAGTAATGAAACTCCTCACCCTCCGCCTCGCCAACGGCAGCGAAACACGCACGACGGCGGTGCGCCAGGACGGCGGCACCCTCACCGAGATTCCCGGGTTCGCCGATGTCGGCGCCCTGCTGCAGGATCCAGCCTGGGAAGCCACCGCTGCGGCGGCCAGCGGCGCAACGCACGCCCTGGACGGCGCCGACCTTGCCGCCGTCGTCCCCTCCCCCGGCAAGATCATCTGCGTGGGGCACAACTACCGCAACCACATCAAGGAAATGGGCCGGGAAGTCCCCGAGTACCCCACCCTGTTCGCCAAGTACGCCGAATCCCTGATCGGCCCCAACGACGACCTGGCCCTGCCGCAGGAATCGGACACCGTGGACTGGGAAGCCGAACTCGCCGTCGTCATCGGCAAGACCGGTCGCCGCATCGCCGAGGCGGATGCCGCGGACCACATCGCCGGTTATGCCGTACTGAACGACGTCAGCATGCGCGACTACCAGTTCCGCACTATCCAGTGGCTGCAGGGCAAGACCTGGGAGAAGTCCACCCCCTTCGGCCCCGCCCTGGTTACTAAGGACGAGTTCACCCCCGGCCCGCTGATGACCTCCGCCGTGGACGGTGACGTCCAGCAGTCCACCCCCACCTCGGACCTGGTGTTCACCCCGGAATTCCTCGTCTCCTACATCTCCACCATCATCACGCTGAACCCCGGTGACGTGATCGCCACCGGCACCCCGGGCGGCGTGGGCCACGCCCAGGACCCCAAGCGGTACCTGCAGGAAGGCCAGGTCCTGGTGACGACCATCGAGGGCCTGGGCCAGCTGAAGAACCGCGTCATCAAGGAAGCCTGATGGTTGCCCGCCACGACCAGGCCACCGACCCGGTGCTCCTGCAGTCCCTGCTGCAGGCGCGCCGGGGCACGGCGTTCTTCGCCCGCAAGCTCAACGAGCTTTCCGACGCGGAGCTCGACGGCGGCAGCCTCCTTCCCGGCTGGACCCGCCGGCACGTTGTGGCACACGTGGGCTACAACGCCCGCGCCATCGCCCGGCTGATCGAATGGGCCGCCACCGGTGTGGAGACCCCGATGTACTCCTCCCCGGAGGCGCGGAACCACGAAATCGAGTTCGGCGCCACCCTCTCCCCCATCGCCCTGCGGCACCTCTTCGACCACTCCGCCGTACACCTGAACGTCGAATGGCGCGACCTGCCCGCTGGCGCGTGGCGCCACTTGGTCAAAACCGCCCAGGGCCGGGTTGTTCCGGCCGAGGAAACCGTGTGGATGCGCACCCGCGAGGTCTGGCTCCACGCCGTCGACCTGGACAACGGTGCCACTTTCAGTGACATCCCGGTGCCCGTCCTGGAACGGCTCCTCAGGGACATCACCGGCGCCTGGCACACCCGCGGCACCGATACCGGGCTGGTGGTCCGGACGGAGGGCACTGCCGTGGCGTTCGGCGACACAAGTGCAGCGAACCCGACGATCATCACCGGGCCGCTGGCCGCCGTCGTTCAGTGGGCAGCAGGCCGCGGCACCGACGGCGTGACGGTAGAAGGTCCCGGCGCCAACAGTGCGGTTCCGGCTGCCCCACGGTGGATCTGAACCATAAAGCGCATAACAATGGCGGCCAGCGAGATTCGCTGGCCGCCATTGCTATGCCTGGTGGAAGGAATTCCGCCTACAGCCGGGTGTCGAACGAGCCGCAGAACACGTTGTCGTTGAACGTGCCCTGGAACCCGGACTTGCCCTGGATCTTGTCGATGGTGGCCCGGATGGCTTCCCGGGATCCGGCGTGGGCGTGGATCGCGGTCTTGACCATGGGGACATCAATCAGGTGGTTGGGCTGGTTGAGCGAGACAAACACCGTGGGCACCTCGGTGACGTACCACGGGATTTCCGCGGCCATGGGCGAGGACCACTTGATTCGGATGGCCGCCTCCTGGGCAAAGCCCTTCACATTGGCGAATACCAACGCGGCATCGTACCTGTCCACGTAATCGCCGGTGGCTTCCTCGGACAGGACCCTCATGAAGTTCATCCCGGTCTCCCCCGCTGCTTCCCGCTGCTCTGCTGTCTTGAAGACATGCACCTCAAAGCCTGCGGCCTCAAGCTCTTCCTTGACCGTGTCCAGGTAAGCGAGCGGGTCAGCCCGGGTGAAGTCGGCGCCGCCGGAAATGCCGTACAGGCGGATCCGGCGGTGGGTTTCCGGAGTGATGGGCAGGTTGCCAGCAGTGTCCTTGACCAGGGTGACAGTCTTGTCTGCAATATCCGCCGCAATGGCGCGGTGCGCTTCGCTGCCAATCACGTCCAGCGCCTCCACAGGGGGCACGAGCTCGGAAACGGGCTTCCGATGCAGCCCCAGGGAAGCCTTCAGCCCAAGGATCCTTCGCAACGCATCGTGCAGGCGCTGTTCTGTGATCACACCGGATTTGAAGCCGTCCAGCATGTACTGGAAATCCTCGGCGGGGTTGCGGAAGAACAGGAACATGTCGCAGCCTGCGGCGATGGTGGCCGGCACCAGGTCCTTGCGCTTCATGGCCTGCGTGAGGCCCACCATCTGCGAGGCGTCCGTCAGCACCAGGCCGTTGAAGCCGAGTTCGCCGCGGAGCAGGTCCTGCAGCAGCTCCGGCGCGAGCGTCGCGGGGCGGATGTCCGCATCGGCCAGGCCTGGCCGGAAATGCCGGGACAGTTCCGGCGCCCCGATGTGCCCCACCATGATGGACTGCACGCCGTGGCCGATCATCTCGCGGTACACGTGCCCGTAGGTGCGGTTCCACTCTTTATAGCTGAAGGTGTTGTAGGAGGTGACCACGTGCTGGTCGCGCTCGTCCACGCCGTCTCCGGGGAAGTGCTTCATGGCGCACACCGTGGGCGACTCGCTGATGCCGTCGAAGTACTCCTTGGCCCGCTCCACCACGATCTCCGGGGTGTTGCCGAAGGACCGGGTGGAGATGACCGTGTTCCGCCAGTTGTAGTGGATGTCCACGATCGGGGCGAAGGCCCAGTTGCAGCCCAGCGCCGCAGTTTCCACACCGGCCACCTGTCCCATCTGGCGGGCTATGCCCTTGTCCGGATGCGAGCCGGCCTGCAGGTGCGTGGACACAAAGGTTCCGTCGTCGCAGCTTCCGGCTCCCCCCATTTCCGGGTTGGACGCCACCAGCAGCGGGATCCGGGTTTTGGACTGCGCGTAGCGGATGTGCTCCTGCACCGCGGCCGAGGGCCCGGGCCGGTAGCGCATGCCGCCCACGTGGAAGTTCTCCAGCACGCCGTCGAGGTACTCCGGGGAGTAGTCGTTGTTGTGGTTGATGAACAGCTGGCCGATCTTCTCCTCAAGGCTCATCCCGGCAAGGGTGGCCTCCACCCAGGCGACCGCGTCGCCGTCGAGATTAAACGGCGCAGCCTTGAGGTCGACGGCGAACTGCCGCGGGCGGGTGCCTGTGGCACCGGCAGTGCCGGCAACGTCAGCAGGACGTCCGACGGCGGCAATCCCGGCGAGTGCCTCCCGCACCACCTGCTGCACGGGAGAGGCGATGTCGACGACCACCCCGGCTTCGTCAGCGCCGAGCGGTTCCAGCGTGGCGAGCTGGGACTCCAAGAGGGCAGGCGGCATAAAGTGCCCGGTCCGCCCTTCGGTGCGTGCCCACAAAACCTCTTTGCTGCCGTGCAGGTGCAGGAAGATGGTGTCCGGCGCCTGTTTGCGGATTGCCTCGCGGTAGCTGCGGCGCAGCGCCGAGCATGCCAGGACCAGGCCGCCCTCGCCGGCGCTGGCGAGTTCGGTGCCCACAGTGGCGAGCCAGGGCCAGCGGTCCTCGTCCGTCAGGGGTGTGCCGGCGGCCATCTTGGCGACGTTCTCCACGGGATGGAGGGAATCGCCGTCCAGGAACGGGACGCCGAGTTCACGGGCGACGAGGTCGCCGATGGTGGTCTTGCCGCAGCCGGACACGCCCATCACGATGATGCGGAGCTTGGGATGTCCCGCGGCAGGAACAGTTGTATCGGGGTTGGGGGTGTTCACCAGTCGTGGACCGTTCCGTCGATGAGGCGGTTGTACGGCAGGTAGGCCTGCTGGTAGGGGTAGGCGGCTGCGGCTTCTTCGTTGAACTCGACGCCGATGCCGGGGTTGTCGCCGGGGTGCAGGTAGCCGTCCACAAACGTCATGGACTGTTCGAAGACCTCGTTGGTCTTGTCCGAGTGCTGCATGTATTCCTGGATGCCGTAGTTATGGATCGCCAGGCCCACGTGCAGCTGCGCGGCAAAGCCCACCGGGGAAATGTCCGTGGGGCCGTGGAAGCCGGACTTGATCTGGTACTGCGCGGCGAAGTCCATCACCTTCTTCAACGGGCTGATCCCGCCGAAGTGGGTGGAGGCGGCCCGGACGTAGTCGATCAGCTGTTCCTTGATCAGGGTTTGGTAGTCCCACACCGTGTTGAAGATTTCCCCGATCGCCAGCGGAGTGGTGGTGTGCTGGCGGACCAGGCGCAGGCCTTCCTGGTTCTCGGCCGGGGTGCAGTCCTCCAGCCAGAACAGGTCATACGGCTCCAGCGCCTTGCCCAGCTTCGCGGCCTGGATCGGGGTCATCCGGTGGTGGCCGTCGTGCAGCAGCGGGATTTCCGGGCCGAACTCGTTCCGGACCGCCTCAAACACGGTGGGCAGGTGGCGCAGGTAGGCCCGGGTGTCCCAGTCCTCCTCCACCGGAAACGCGCCCCGGCCGGCCGGTTCATAGTCATACCGCTCCCCCGAAGCCTGCGCCTGTGCGGCGACTCCGTACACGGCTTTGATCCCGGGGACGGCGGTCTGGATCCGGATGGACTTGTACCCGAGCTCCAGGTGCTCCCGGACCGAATCAAACAGTGACGGCAGGTCCGCCCCCGAGGCGTGGCCGTAAGCGCGCAGCCCGTTCCGGGACGCCCCGCCCAGCAGTTGGTACACCGGCATGCCCGCCATCTTGCCCTTGATGTCCCACAACGCCATGTCCACCGCCGCGATCGCGGCCATCGTCACCGGGCCCCGGCGCCAATACGAGGACCGGTACAGGAACTGCCAGGTGTCCTCGATCCGGTGCGGGTCCTTCCCGATCAACAGCTGCGCCACATGCTCCTTCAAGTACGCGGCAACAGCAAGCTCACGGCCGTTCAACGTGGCGTCACCAATACCGGTCACACCATCCTCGGTAGTGATCCGGAGCGTCACGAAATTCCGGGAGGGACTGGTCACAAAGACGTCAGCAGCAACGATTTTCATAGGATTTGGGTGTTCCTTCCGGGTTCAAATATGTGTGGGGGCATCGATGGACGACGCGGTGCCGAGGGTTCCGCAGAGCCCGTGGACAAGGGAAACAATCTGCGGGTCGTCGGCAAGATTCGCGCTGACCAGCCGGAGCAGCGCCTGGACCCTCGCAATGCCATCCAGTCTGTTCGCCCCGCGGATCTCCGCACTGAGCGGGTCCTGGAAGTCCTGGGCGAAACCTAGGTAATCGATCCAGGCGGCCAGCATCCGCGCACTGCTTCTGCCGGTCCGGCCGTCGGACCGTTCGCCTAAAAGGACGGGAACTGCCCGCATGCGAAGCTTCGTGGTTCCGTCCGCCGCGATCTGGGCAAGGCGGTGGGCTATCCGGGCATTACCGAAGCGCTCCAGCAGTGCCCGCCGGTACTGCGGGATCACCAGTCCCTCCCCCTGCAGTTGTCTGGCTGCCTCGTCCCAGAAATCCTCCACGGCTTTGCGGCAGAGCGGGTCGGCCAGCGCCTCGGCAACGGTGGTGTGGCCGCGGAGCTGCCCGGCATACGCCAGGATCGAGTGGGAACCGTTCAGCAGCCACAGTTTGCGGTTTTCGTAGGGCTCGATGTCATCAACAACGACGGCGCCGGCTTCCTCCCAGCGCGGCCTGCCGGCCGGGAAGTCCCCGCTGAGCACCCAGTTCCGGAACGGTTCGGCCACGACAGGTGAGCTGTCCCGGTATTGGCAGCGCTCCGCCACTTCCTCGATGTCCGTGTGCCTGGTCCCCGGGGTGATCCGGTCCACCGAGGTGCTGACAAAGCTGACATTGCCGGCGATCCAGTCAGTCAGCTCCTGACCCCAGGCGGCGGCCATACCCAGGACAGCGCGGCGCGCCACGTCCCCGTTGGCCGACAGGTTGTCACAGCTCACGACGGCGAGCGGCCCGGCGTCTGCGTCCTTCCGGCCTGCGAGCGCCAGCACCAGCCGTCCCAGTGGGGTTGAGGGTGTCCCGGTTCCCCCGGCTGCTGCCGCTGCCAACTCACGGAGGTCGCCGGCCGCGGCGGGAGCATCGGCGTCGAAGGTACCATCTGCGGCCAGCCCGTAGGCGGCCTCCGTGATGGTCATGGTGACGATGGCCGTCTCCCTGGCCGAGACCAGTTCGGACAGGCGGCTGATGTTGGCTCCGTCCACCGCCTCGACGATGCTGCCGATGACTTCGAAGCTGTCCCCGCCGGCTGACCGTTCTATCAGGGTATAGAGGCAATCCTGGCCGGATAGTGCTTGGGCGGCATCAGGGCGGCGGCCGGTGAAGGCAGCTATCCCCCAGCCCCCGGCGTCGGATGAATGCTGCGTGTACCAGGCCTGGTGGGACCGGTGAAAGGCACCCAGGCCAAGATGCACGATACGTACCGGTGCCTTGGGCAGCGGTTTCAGGCTGCGGTCCAGCACAGGGGGGACACCATTCACAGTTTGAACACCCGCCGTGGCGATGCATCAACGATGTCCACAATCAGCTCATGGGCGCGCTCTTCGCTGATCCGGTGCTCGGCCACCAGCCGGGCCAGGAAGGAAGCCTCAATTCGCCGGGACGTATCGTGCCGGGCTGGTATGGAACAGAAGGCGCGCGTGTCATCAATGAATCCTGAGGACCGGGAGAAACCAGCCGTTTCCGTCACCGCAGAACGGAAACGCAGCATTGCGTCGGGTGCGTCAAGGAACCACCACGGGGCACCGATGTACACGGAAGGGTAGAAACCAGCAAGCGGTGCCAGCTCACGCGAGAAGACGGTTTCGTCCAGCGTGAACAGCACGAGGTGGAAGTCCTTGGCCGTGCCAAAGTCCTGCAACAGCGGACGGATGGCCTCGGTGTAGTTCACGGCGAATGGAATGTCATGGCCCGTATCGGCGCCAAAGGCGTCAAATGTAGGGCCGTGGTGGTTTCGGTACGAGCCAGGGTGGATGGTCATGACCAGCCCGTCCTCTACGGACATCCGGGCCATTTGATAAATCATGTGGGCCTCGAAGGCATCCCGCTCCTTCGGGCCCGCCTGGCCGGCCCTGCCCCGCTCGAAAAGCCGCTCCGCCTCGGCGTCGTCCAGCTTGAGGGTGGCGGGAGTGAACACGCCGTGGTCCGCTGAAACTGCTCCGCGCTCAACAAAGTCTCGCCTGCGTGCCTCGAGCGCCCGGATATATCCCGCGTAACCGGAAGCACCCCCGCCGGCCACAGCAATGAGCCGTTCCACGTTGCCCTGCCAGGCCGGGTGGGCCATGTTGAGGTACTGGTCCGGCCGAAAGGTGGGCAGCACCCGGCCCGGAAATGCGGGGTCTGCCTGCAGAGCGGCATGGCTGTCCAGCGAGTCCAGGGGATCGTCCGTGGTGGCGAGCACCTCTATGTTGAACTCCTTGAACAGTTGCCGCGGCCGGAATCCAGGCTCTTCAAGCTTGGATGCGAGCGCGTCGTAGAGCCTGTCGGCGTTCTCCGCCGTGGGCTCTTCGTGCAGACCGAAAACATGCTCGAACTCCTGACGGATCCAATACCCGGAAGCCGTGCCCTCGAAGGCGGGCCATGCGGCACAGAAGTTGCGCCAGACCTCACGGGAGCCGGCCGGTGAAGCACCAAGGCCCAACCGGTCCATGGGAACACCGCCTGCGTGGATCAGACGGGTCACGTAGTGGTCGGGGGTGACCAGGAGGGCGGCAGGATCGGGGAACGGCAGGTTCTGCTCGATGACCCCGGCATCTACATGTCCATGCGGCGAGATGATCGGCAGGCCCGCTACCCGGCTGTACAGGGAACGGGCGATCTCCCGGACTGCCGGCTCTGCCGGCAGGAGCCGGTCGGGATGTGCTGCTATTGAAGGTGCCATGGCCTTACCGGGCCCCGGCACTTGCGGTGAGGCCGGCGAGGGCAGCCGTGCGGCGCAGGTAGTCAAGGTTGCCGGCAGTGCGTTCGGCCAAAGGAAGTTCCGTAGAGAAGTCTTCCACCGTAACCCAGCCGTCGTAGCCATGGGCCGCCAACGCCTTGAAGTATTCCAGCACGCTCCCCTGCCCTGACTGCAGGGGTGCCCACTCGTTGCGGAAAACGACCGCACCGGACTCATCCGTCTCGTCGGCGCGGACCCATACGGCGTTTTTGACATGGATATGCGCCAGGTACTCTCCCAGCAGTTCGAAAGCGGGGAGATAGTCTTCCTGGCCCTCGATCAGCAGGTTGCCAAGGTCGTGAATGACCCCCACGTGCCGGGGATCCAGGCCCTCCAGCAGGCGCCGGGCAGAGGAAGCGGACGCCGTAATGGTCCGATGATGCAGTTCCACCAGTGCTTTCACGCCATGGTGGGCCGCCCGTTCCGCCACCCATTCGAAGTCCCGCCGGGCGGCTTCGAACAAGTCGGGGTAAGGAATACCGCTGGGCTGTTCGCCTCCCCATTCCGCCGTTCCCAACGGAAGGGTGGTGACGCGGACCTGGCCCGCGCCCAAGGCTGCGGTAGCCCCGAGCATCCGTTCGACGTCGTTGTGGTTGTCACACCGGGCGTATCCTCCGATGCCGGACATCTGGAGGCCTGCTTCCCGGGTGATGGTGGCTACTCTTTGCAGGTTGTCTTCAAGGCCGGACAGCGGAATGGTCGCCTTGTTGCCGGCCCAGAAACCGGGTTCGGCCGTCTCAGCCTGGTCGGTGATGCGCCATTCGATGCCGTCCCAGCCCTGGGCCGCAAGATGGTTTACGGCTTCTTCGGGAGTCCAGTCAGGCGTGGACGCGGTGAACACTGAAAATTTCATGGCTTCAGGCGCTTTCTGTCGAAGTATTGCCCGTGCGGACTTCGAGGTCGTTGTACTTGCCGGCCAGGACGTCGTCGAAAAGTACCGCCTGGTTAAGCGTCGCTGACACGTAGACGGCGCGTACCGTTGCGAGGGCATTGACGGCGTCGCTCACGGTGACGCCGGGCTGCCTGCCTTCGGTGATGGCAGCGATAATGTCGCGGTACTGGCGTACGTGCCCCGCGGGATACACGGTGGGATCCTTGGCCTCGTATTCTTCGGCCGGATACTTTGCCAGTTCTTCCTGGGCCTGGTTTCCCCCGCCCTGCAGCCCCATGTCGGCGGACGCTCCGCCGGCATCCTTGGTATGAAAGTAGTGAAGCTGGTCATTGTCCACCACCGCGGACCCTTCCGAGCCCATCAGCTGGACCCGGACGGTCAGGCCTGGGTAGGCCGCCGTCGTGGCGTGCAGCACGGCCAGGCCGCCGTTCTCGAAAGTTACGGTGGCCACGGCGGTGTCCTCCACCTCGATACGTTCGTGCGCCAGGCGTGCTGTGTGGGCGTGGATCTCCACCGGCCGGCCCATGAACCACAGCAGCAGGTCAACCGTGTGGACGCCCTGGTTCATCAAGGCCCCGCCGCCGTCCATTGACCAGGTACCGCGCCAGTCACCGGAATCGTAGTAGCCCTGGCTGCGCCACCACGCCACTGAAGCGATGGCCGAGGTCAGGCGGCCGAATCGTCCCTTGGCAACAGCATCGGCAACAGCAACGCTGGATTGGTCGAACCGGTGCTGGCTGATCACGGAGGCGACGATGCCGCGCCGTGCGGCCTCATTGGCGGCCGCCTCGATTTCCTGGGCCCGGTTCAGGTCCACGTCCAGGGGCTTTTCGATAACCACGTGCTTGCCGGCGGCGAGGACCTCAAGGCCCTGCTGGATGTGCAGTCCGCTGGGGGTGGCCAGCGCCACCAGGTCGATCCCGGTTGCGGCGAAGGCCTCCTCGAGGCTGGCGTGCACAGAAGGCCTCGGACGGCCGCTCTTTTGGATGAAGTCAGCAAGGGACTCGGCGGCGTCGGGGACCGCGTCCACGAGCGCCACGATGCTGGCTTCGGGAAACTCCTGCAGGGCTGCTGCGTGGGTTCGTCCGATGACGCCGCAACCGGTGATTGCGACCTTCAATGTCTCACTCATACCGTCTGGACTCCTGCTTCTGCTGTGACTTTTGCGAAGGCGCGGGCAGCAATGCCAAATGCTGTGGGGCCGGAGAATCCGCCCAGGCCGTGGGCGCCGGCAAGGTGGGGTTCCAAGGAAGCGAAGCCGTCGAAACCGTCCGCCTTGAGTGCTTCCACCGTGCGCAGCACGTCGCCGTCGCCTTCCCCTGCCGGGACGACATGTCCGTTGGAGAAAAGGGCATCCTTGACCTGCAGGTACTCCAGGTGCGGGCGCAGCTTTTCATAGGCCTCATCAAACGGTTTGACGCCTACCTGCACGAAGTTGGCTGCATCCCATGCCACCTTCAGCGCCGGTGAATTTACGCTTTCAATGATGTCCAGCACGCGGTCCGGGACATCCCCGAAAATATCCTTCTCGTTCTCGTGCAGCAGGACCACACCTGCCTCCTCGGCGACAGCAGCGAGCGCACGCATGCGCTCGATCACGGCCTCGCGGATGCTTTCGACCGGGACGGTTTCACCGTAGTAGAAGGAGAAGATGCGGATGTACTTTGCGCCCAGGACCTTTGCGGCCTTGACGGCACGGTGCAGGCGATCCACTTCGTGCTCTACTGGCAGGCTGACATCCACTTTCCCAATTGGAGAGGCGATCGCAGACACTTTCATGTCCTTCGCGGCCAATAGTGACGCCAGGGACTGCAACTGCTCATCGCTGAGGTCCACGATGTTCGTGCCCCATGCGCTTCGAACCTCGATGTGGTTGGCACCGAGCGCCTGCAGCACCGCGATCTGGACAGCGGGGTCGTCGTCAATTTCATCGCCGAATCCGGACAGGGCCCAGGAGGCCTGGGGGGCTGAAACCATGCTTACTTAACTCCTCCGGCGGTGAGCCCGCCAACTAGATAACGCTGGAAAATCAGGTAGAGAATGACCACTGGAGCGGCGCATACGAGTGCCGCCGCCATCATCTGGCCATAGAACGGGATGGCGCCGCCCTCCTGCGACGCACCGAAGATCTGGAGTGCTACGGCGGCCGTTTGGCTTTCCGGCCTGGTCATCACGGATGCGAACAGGACATCGTTCCAGCCGAGCAGGAAAGCGAAAATTCCGGAAACCACAATCCCGGGCCAACTCAGGGGCAGGATGATCTTGAACAGGACACCGAGATTGCTGGCGCCGTCGATCTTGGCCGCTTCCTCAAGTTCCTTGGGAAGCCCGCGCAGGTAGGTGACCATGACCCACGTGGAGAACGGCATGGCGAACGTCAGGTACGTGACGAACAGTCCCCACTGGGTTCCGATGACCTGGATGCCCAAATATGTTGAGGCCGAGGAGAACAGCACGAACACGGGAAGCACCATCAGGGTGCCCGGCACTGACTGGAGTGCAAGAAGCCCGCGGAGGATGGTCAGGCGGCCCCGGAAGCTGTAGCGGACCAGGACGAATGCGGTCGAAACCGACAAAGCCGCCGAGACAACAGCTGTTGCTCCTGCAACCAGCACGCTGTTGGCAAGTCCCGTTGCCAGTCCCACGCTGGTCCAGATCTTCGAATAGTTATCGAGGCTGAAGCTGGAGGGCCAGAATTCGCCGTTCGCCACGCCGATATCCGAGTTCACCGATGCCAGGAAGATGTAAAGCACGGGGATCAGCACCAAGGCTCCGAGGAACACGAGGATGATCGTGAGCAAGGGGCCCGGGAGCAACCGCAGGACTTCGTGCTGGCGCTTTGAACCTGGACGCGGAATGTCCGTGGTGCCCGGACTCCGCCGGGTGGCAGTGGAGGTGCTCATTTCTTGGCTCCAGGTGACTCGGCGTCGTCGAGCTTGACGGCCCGGAGGTAGACGAACAGCGGGATGGCGATCAATACCAGGGAGATAAAGGCCATCGCCGCGCTCAGCCCGAACCGGAAGCTCTGGAAACTGGTGACGTAGGTGAGGATGGGAAGGACTTCCACATCAGCCGGCGCCGGGACACCGAACAGGACAAAGGGAAGCGTGAAGTTGTTGATGTGGTGCAGCATGCCAATCAGGAAGGCGAGCGACAGTGGGCCCTTCAGGTACGGGAACACCACGTACCTGAGCTTGTTCCACCACAGGGCGCCATCAAGTGCCGAAGCCTCGTGCACCTCATGGTCCACAGCCTGCAGTCCTGAGAGCGCCAGCAAGTAGATGAACGGCCACGATGCCCAGATCTGCACCAGCACCAGCGTCCAGAACGTCTGTGGTCCGTTCAGCCACAGGCCGACGTCAATCCCCACCGTTCCGAGGGCCTTGTCCACGATGCCGTCCGGCTGGAGCATGGTGCGCCATACCGTGGCCACTACGAAGGAAGGCAGGACATACGGAATCAGGAAGATTGACCTGATGACGGCGCGTCCTTTGAAGGCGTTCTGGGTTGCTACGGCGGCAGCGATGCCAAGCGGCAGCGTCACCACCATAGCGAGCAGTGAGTAGCTGACACTCAGCCAGACAGAGTGCAGAAGCGGAGAACTGGTCATTGCCTCAACGAAGTTTTCGACTCCGATGAACGGCGCGGAGACCCATTTCCGCAGCGTGTACTGGTCCAGGTTGAGGGCGGACATGAAGATGCCCAGCAGGAGGGGCACGACGATGATAATGATCATCAGCACCCCGCCGGGGATAAGCATCCAGAGCGGCCGGTTACGTTCGCTCAGGCCCTTGCGGCGCGGGCTGCTCGGCCCGCTGGGCTCTTGGCTGGAAGCATCAGCGGCAGAGTGTGCCGCCCGGCTTGCGGCGGACTCCGCCGCAAGCCGGACTTCGTTGGAGGCGTCGGTTGACATCAGAAGTTATCCCTTGGAGGCCCGGTCCAGGGAAGCCTGGCCCTTGCTCTGGGAGTCCTTGATTCTCGATTCGAGGGCCGCCTCGTCCACCTTGCCTGCGGCAAGGTCCGGAACGGACTGCACGGTGACGTTGAGGAGGCCGAGCTGCATGTCGCCCCAAGCGCCGGTGAAGGGGGTTGCCTTGGACTTGGCGGCAGCGTCAGCGAGCGGCTTGAGCTTGGGGTCGGTCAGGCTGGCCAGGGCCTCAGCGTTCGCGGGCAGGTCGCCGAAAATTTTCTGGTAGTTCAGCTGTTCATCTTTGGAGGTGATCAGCTTAATGTAGGCGAAGGCGAGGTCCTTCTGCTTTGAGTAATCGGCCACCACGATGTTGTCCCCCGAGAGGATGCTTGCGGCATCACCGTCGGACTTGGACTTCGTCTCGCCCGGCGCGATGGTCGGCATCAGGGCGTACTCGTATTTTCCGGCGATCTCCGATTTATCCAGCGTTGGTATCGAGCTGGAAGTGGTCATCATGAGGTAGCCCGCCTTGCCGCTGGCAAAGGCTGCCACGGCATTGCTGTTGCTCCAGCCTACTGATGCGGGGTCAACCACTTTGTCTTCTGTGAGCCAGCCAAAGTACGTCTGGTAGGCCTTCTTGACCGTGGGATCGTCCAACTTGAACTTGTTGCCGTCCACTAAGGGGTTGCCGGCCTGGACGGACATCGCCCAGATGAACTTCCAGGGGTCGAAGTTGTCCTTGTAGCCGGTGGCGATGCCGAAGGTGCCGTCTTTGGTCATCTTCTTTGCCTGCTCCGCGAGCTCATCCCAGCTGGTGGCGGGCTTGTCGATTCCGGCGGCTGCCAGAAGGTCCTTGTTGTAGGCCATTACGAACGGGCGGCTGACGAAGGGAATGCCGGCCTGGTGGTCCGCATCGGGGCCGGAGATACCCAGCGTGGCGGGATTGAAGCGGTCCTTGCCACCCACCTTCTTCCAGTCATCGTCCGAAAGGGTGACGAAAGCTTTCGTGGCATAGGCGGTAGGAGTGAAGGTGGTACCGAGGCTGTAGACGTCCGGGCCCTGCCCCGAGACAACCGAGGTCTGGATACGGGTGAGCTCATCGTTGGCGGAGGCGAAAGTTTCAAACTTTACGTCGGCTCCGGTTTCAGCCTTGAATTTTGCCGCGATGTCGGCCTGCCACTGCTTCTGCTGTTCCGGATACTGGCTCAGAACGTTCACCAGGACGTTCAGGGTTTTGCCCGTTCCGTCCACTTTTCCGTCGGCGCTGGTGGAGGTGTCAGTGGACCCTGAGCCGCCGCCGCAACCGGTCAAAGCCAATGCCGCAGCCGTAACGATTGCCGCGAGCCCGGAAGATGATCTAAACCTCATTGTTTTCTCCTCTTTGGAAACCCGCATGGCCACAACGTCTAGTGGCGGACATCCCTGCAGGCGATTCGAAATTCAGTCTAGGAAGAGGGCAACAGTTGCGGCAAGCGGTTGCCAAAAGTTGCCAAAAGATGTTTTGATGAAGTCACGTCCTCCCTATGGACGTCGATCTCTTGTTTCATCGGCCGGGCTGCCCGGCGCGAAAGGAATGGCCATGGTTACACCCGGATCAGGGGGCGAGCCGAGAGAAGGGAGTGCGGTTCCGGAACGCATGCCAACCATCCGCGACGTCGCCCTGCTGGCAGGAGTAGCCACATCAACGGTTTCCCGCGCGCTCTCCAAGCCGGAACGGGTGAACCGCCATACCCGGGAACGGATTGAAGCAGCAGCAGCACAGCTGAACTACGTGCCCAGCTCACAGGCGCAGGGCCTCAGCTCGGGCCGCACCAACGCCGTCGCCGTCCTCGTGCCGGACATTACCAACCCGTTCTACTTCGACATCATTCGCGGCACCCAGCACCAACTCAAGGCCGCGGGATACACACAGCTCCTTGTGGACACAGAAGAGTCCAGCGAGATGGAACTTGAGGCACTGCACAAGATGCGACGGTCCGCAGACGGCTTCATCCTCGCGGCCTCCCGCTTGACGGACACGCAACTGGCCGAGGTTTCCGGGATCCAGCCGGTGGTAACCATCAACCGGGCATCAGCCAGCACTCCCACAGTTGTTATTGACACCCCGTCCGCCGTTGTACAGGCCCTGGAGCACCTGGCTTCGTTGGGTCATCACCGCGTTTGCTACGTCAGCGGTCCGTCCACCTCCTGGTCCAACCGGGCACGCTGGAATGTCTTCGAGGAGGAGTCATCCAAACGCGGCCTGGAAGTCCATCACATCGGCCCATTTACTCCCAAGACAACATCGGGCGCGGCGGCGGCGGATGCGGCGGCACGAACCGGCGCCACCGCATGCATCGTATTCAACGACCTCCTGGCGATTGGAATGCTCCAAAGGCTTCGCGAGCGCGGAATCCGCGTGCCTGAGGACATGAGCATCGTTGGGTCGGATGACATTTTCGGCGCTGATTTCTGCAACCCGCCGCTAACCACCATCGCCAGCCCCATCGAACAGGCAGGGCGGGTGGCTGTCTCCATGCTTCTTTCCCAGCTGAATCCTGTTCCCGGCCGCTCCAGCCGCCAGCTGGCGGTTATGCCTACGCACCTGACCATCCGCGCCTCCACGGGTCCTGCGCCGGCGTAGGCCTGACGGGACAATCAAGATCGTAGGCACTAAGCAGAAAGCCCCGGCGGCGCTGCCGCCGGGGCTCCCCGGGAATGACTGCTGCTAGAGCCGGTCCGTCTTGTCGTCGCCCTTGTGGGTTGCCCCGCGCAGGTTCTCCTGGACCTTGCCGAACAGGTCCTTGATGGTGGACTCGGCGTTGGAGATAACGTCCACCGGCACATAGACATCATGGTTGAGCGGCAGGTCGTATTCGTCCTTCAGGTGCGTGCCGTTTCCCACCCCGGTCAGGGACAGGTAAACCATGGCCTCGGTGCGGGCGATTCCGGCAAGCTTGCCAAAAACCACCGTGAACTCGTTGGGCTGGAAGCTGATGGTCTGGCCGATATGGCTGCGGCCAAGTTCACCAGCGGGAACAACCTTTTCCGACTGGCTTCCGGTGTATTCCATAACTACTCCTCAGGTCGGGCGGGCATCTACGCCTGCAGTCTAGCCTCGCCCCGATCGCCCGGTACACCTCCCTGCCCCGGCACATCCCGCCGGCAACGTGTTGGTGCGGTGCACAAACCTGCGCCGTCCTGCGTGGCCAGTCCTCCATTGAACACGGCCCCACCGGCCCGGTTTGATGGAGGAGGGCCGGCATTACCCGTTCCCCAAATCCTCAACCAAAGAAAGCAGCGTGGCTTCGATGACGAATCGCGTCAAAGGTCCCGGCCTCTGGGAAGACGTACAAGTGGGCGACCCCGTGGAACTGAGCAGGAACGGCCGGGCAGCCTACGCAGGCCTGGTGGATGACCGCACTGCCGACGGAGACGTGGTGTGGGTCAGAACCCCCGTGGGAGGCCGCCGCCTTTTCCACATCTCCGACGGCTACGAGCTCGCAATCACCGCCTCCTGACGGGCTTGGGCGCAATGCCGCAAGCTGCAAGACTGGGTCCAACGCCTCAGTAGAACCACCAGGAGCTGCCATGACCGCGCATCACCCAGCCGAGAGTTCCAACCGCTTCACCAGCCTCCTGGGCATCGACGTTCCGGTGGTGCTTGGCCCCTTCGGCGGTGTCTCCTCAGTGGCGCTCACCGCCGCAGTGAGCGAGGGCGGCGGGCTGGGTTCGTTCGGGCTCTACGGGTACGACGCCGCTGCCATCCATAAGACCGCAGCCCAACTTCGGGAGGCGACAGCCAAGCCGTTCGCCTTGAATCTTTGGGTGCCTACCGGAAGCGAAATCGACGCCCTCCCGACCGAAGATTTCGAACGCTACACCGCCACGCTGAAACCCTACTTTGACGAGCTCGGCCTTCCGTACCCTGAGATGCCGGACCGGTACATGCCGGATCACGGCGAGCAGGTGGAGGCCGCACTCGAGGCGCGTCCCGCCGTCGTCAGTTTTGTCTTTGGTGTTCCTGGCCCCAACGTCGTGGAGGAGGCGCACCGCCGCGGCATCAAGGTGGTGGGCACCGCTACCACCGCCGCCGAGGCGGTGGCGCTGGAGGCAGGAGGTGTTGATGCGGTGGTGGCCACCGGGATGGAGGCCGGCGGCCACCGGGTGTCCTTCCTGAAGCCCGCCGAAGAATCGCTGGTGGGTACGTTTGCGCTGGTCCCGCAGGTGGCCGACGCCGTGTCCGTTCCGGTCATCGCGGCGGGCGGCATCGCGGACCGCCGCGGTTTCGCTGCCGCCATGGCACTGGGCGCTGATGCCGTGCAGGTGGGAACGGCCTTCCTGGCCACCCGCGAATCCGCCGCCGTGCCCGCCTACCGGGAGGTCCTGCACAGCCCCGCCGCTTCACACACTGTGTTGACCCGCGCCCTCAGCGGCCGGCTGGCCCGCGGCATTCCCAACCGGATCATTGCTGAGCTTGAAGAAACCGGCGAAGTGGCCCCTTTCCCGGTGCAGAACTGGCTGACGGGGCGGTTCCGTCCGCAGGCCGCCGCCCAGGGAAACACGGACCTGATGTCCCTGTGGGCCGGCCAGTCGGCGCCGCTGCTCCGGCACCACACCGCAGCAGAGGTCCTCGCCGAACTGCTGGCCTGAGCCTGAGCGGGCCGGCCGGCCGCCTTAGGTTGCAGCCAGATGCTGTTCCCGGACCGCGTGCCCCATCCACCATCAGCCGGACACCGAATCACCGATAGAATCTGAACGATATCTGACCGGCGCCGCCTGCCCGCGCCTGGTTCCGGCACCGGGAAGGGATGATCCGTGCGAACACACCGCCCGCGCGCGCCCTTCCACTTCCTCCGGACATCCGCGCTGGCCACTGTCATCCTGACGCTTGCCTCCGGCGCCCACCTTGCCGGCGGCGGGGAACTGCCGGCCCCGGCCATCCTGCTGGCGGTGCTGGCACTGATCACGCTCGGCAGCACCACAGCCACCCGCCTGAGGTTGGGGTTTCCAGCCATGGCCGGACTGTTGGGCGGCGGACAGCTGGCGCTGCACGAAGTGTTTACTGCCTTTGGTACTCCGGGCGCCGCGGCGGCGGGAGCACCCACCCTTCACGCCGGACACCTCGCCGGCGCGGATGTACTTCCCGCGGCGTTGGGCCACGCCCATGCCGCGGAACCTGCGTCCGGGCCCCTGATGCTTGCCGCGCACGCCGTGGCAACGCTCGTTTGCGCGCTCCTGCTGGCAAAGGGCGAGGAGGCCCTGTGGGCACTCGCGGCCTGGCTGCGGCCCCTGGCGGCCCTCCCCCACGCGGTGGCTCCCGACGCCGTTCCACCGGCTTTCGCTTCCTTTCCCACCGCTGCCGCGCCACGGCCACCCTGGCGGAACCTGCGTCAAGACAGCCGGCGCGGCCCGCCGCCCGCCGTCGTACTTTCCCGCTAGAACCGCCCCCGCACTCCCGCCGGCGGCACCCATACTTTTGCGCGCCTTGCTCCTATTCCTGTTCCTGACGGGACGGCGCGCCGGAAAGGCAACACCATGAACACCTCAGCACTTCGCCGCACCCTGCAAACAGCCGCCGCCACCGGAGGCGCTGCAGCCCTGCTGCTCGCCGTAGCAGGCGGGGCCTCGGCCCACGTCGGCGTGACGCCGGACAAGACCGATGCCAACTCGTACGCCCTGCTCACCTTCGGAATCCCGCACGGCTGCGACACCTCAAGCACCACCAAAGTGGCCATCACGCTGCCGCAGGAACTCAACGATGCCCAGCCCACGGTCAATCCCAACTGGACCGTGGAAAAGGTCACCGAACAACTCGCCGAGCCGAAGAAGCTGCCCGACGGCACCTCCATTACCAAGCGGACCAGCCAGATTGTCTACACCGCCAAAGCGCCCCTGGCCCACGAGCTCCGGGATGCCCTGGTGCTCTCCGTGAAGCTACCTGACGCTGCCGGCAGCACGCTGTACTTCCCCACCCTCCAGAGCTGCGAAACCGGGCAGACGGACTGGTCGGAGATCGCGAAAGACGGCCAGGACCCGCACGCCCTGAAGGCGCCGGCGCCCTCGATTACGGTCACCCCGGCAGCGGGCGCAGCACACAGCGAAGCCGCCACTGCCTCGGATTCGCACTCCAGCGCCGCCTCCACCGAGGAAGCCCTGGTGACGGACAGCGGGGCCGATGCCCGGAGCTGGGCGGGCCTGGCCGCGGGCATCGGCGGCCTGGTTCTCGGCGGCGTTGCATTCTTCCGCAGCGGCGCCAGGAGCAAGACCTCCGCGGACCCGGCGGCCAAGTAGGGCAAGGGCGTTGGTGCCCGGATCATCACGATCCGGGCATCAAATTGCCGCGCCACCTCGCCGCATCGTTGACGCGGCCCACCACTGCCGCGAAGGTGGTGCCATGAGGTCTCAGCGAATTTCACACGGGCTTGCCATCACGACGGCGGCAGCGGCCGCCGCACTGCTGCTCAGCGGGTGCGGCCCCAGCCAGCCGCAATCATCAACCACCCCCACCCCGGGCACCAGCTCTGCCAGCCCCGGCGCGACATCCGCGTCGCCCACCGCGTCCGGGACGCCGTCGGACCCGCCGTCCACAACTGCTCCGGCTACCGCTCCCCCCGCAGGACCGGCGCTCTGCAAGGCCGCCGGGCTCTCTGCAGCCACGGACGCGTCCGGCGGCGGGGCTGCGGGCAGCGTCTACATGAAGCTCAACCTCACCAACACCGGTTCCGAGCCCTGCCTGCTCCGGGGTTTTGCCGGCGTATCCCTGACCGCCGACGCAGCCGGCGCCCCCATCGGTGCGCCGGCCATCCGCGACGAGGCCACCGCACCCACCGACGTCCTGCTGGCACCCGGCCAGACAGGCTCGGCCGTCCTGCGCTACACCCAGGCCGGCAATTATCCCGACTGCGCCATGGTGGACGCCGCCGGCTACCGGATCTATCCGCCGGAAGATACGGCGTCGCTCTTCCTGCCCCAGCCCACCAGGGCCTGCAGCAACGCGGAGATTACGCTGCTCACCATCGGAGCGTTCCAGCCGGCTTAGGTCCCCGAAACACAAGGCGAGAGCCCTCAGCACAGAGAACTGCAGGCGGTCCGGCATGTGCCGGACCGCCTTCAGCCTGGTTTGGGTCGCGGGTCTTCCTAGTGGAGGTCTTCCTAGTGGAGGTCTTCCTAGTGGGCGGTGGTGGTTCGGCCGGCACGCGCGGTGCCGCGGGACAGCGCCACGCCCAGCCCGATCATGCCGACGCCCAGGACAAAGTGCAGCCAGTTGTCGGCGGTGTTCAGCGGGACGAAGTTCGCCGGCGTGTCATGTCCGATCAGCAGGCCGTAAAGCCAGAGAACCAGGTAAATGGCGCCGCCAACGATCAGGTAGTTCCTCGACTGTGCAGCATTCCGGGCCAAGGCGATCCCGGCGACCCCAAACAGCAGGTGGACGATGTTGTGAAGAATCGACACCTGGAAAATGCCCAGCAGCAGGGCTTCAGAGTCATGGCCGGCGAAACCCAGGGATTCGTAGTTGCTGGTGATGCCCGGGATGAACCCCAGGATGCCCACCAGGAGGAACACTGCGCCCACCGCAAGGGTCGCTTTCTGGATATTAGTACGGCCCACGGTGCGACCGTTCGAACTCATACTTGTCATGATCACTCCTGCTGTTTTGTCGTTTCCGTTTACATCATGGCTGCCGGGTTGCGCCTGACCATAGACTTAAACACCGACATCATAAGTATACTTATCACCTACGCCACGCATAGATCAGGGCCGGTAACAGACCCATCACAAAAGGCCCGCCAGGGCCCGGACCAAAGGCAGGCTGAACAGGGATGACGTCGATTTGGTTGGACGGCCGGGAAGCATTCGCATCGGATCCGTTCGAGCCCGGAAGCAGTTACGACACCGTGGTGGCAGGGGCCGGACTGACCGGCCTTGTGACCGCGCTCCTGCTGGCTCGTTCCGGGCAGAACGTCCTGGTGTTGGAAGCACGGTTTCCCGGTGCCGTGACTACCGGGAACACCACGGCCAAGGTCACCCTGCTGCAGGGCACTTTCCTGTCCCAACTGTCCCGCCAGTACTCGCAAAAGCAGGTGCAGGCGTACGTGGACGGCAACCGGGAGGGCCAGGCCTGGCTCCTGCGGTACCTCGATGAGCAGAACGTGCCCTACCAGATCCGGGATGCCTACACTTATGCGGCGTCCGCGCAGGGGACGGAAAAACTCCGCGAGGAGGTCAGCGCCGCCACGACAGCGGGCCTGGACATGGAATACGTGCGCGACGCCGGCCTGCCGTTCCCGGTGCACGGCGCCATCCGCCTCGCGGACCAGGCGCAGATCCACCCCGTCGACGTGCTGGACGCGCTGGTGGCGGACATCCGCGGGCGCGGCGGGTCAGTGGTGGGCGGCGTCCGGCTGCAGGACGTCACTGGCGGCCGCCCGGCCACCGTCCACACCGACCATGGGACCGTCACGGCCAACGAAGTGGTGCTGGCCACCGGGATTCCCGTGCTGGACCGCGGGCTGTACTTCGCCAAGCTCAAGCCCAGCCGCTCCTACGCGGCAGCACTGCAGCTGCAGGAGGACCAGGCGCCGCCCCCGGGAATGTACATCTCGGTGGAACAGCCAACCCACTCGTTGCGGGACTACGAGAGGGACGGCCGCAGGCTGCTGCTGGTGGGCGGGCACGGGCACCATGTAGGGCGGGCGAGATCGGAAAAACACCACCTCGGGAGCCTCCTGGACTGGGCCGCGCAGCAGTATCCCGGCTCGCAGGTGACGCAGACGTGGTCGGCGCAGGACTACATGGCCGTGAACCTGATGCCTTTCTTTGGCAAGCTGCCGCGGGGCAAAGGCCACGTGTACTTCGGCACCGGCTACAACAAGTGGGGCATGACCAACGCCGTGGCGGCGTCTTTGGGGATTGCTGCCGACATCCTCGGCGGGCATGTGCCGTGGGCCAACACCATCCACCACCGGATCACGTCACCGTCCGGAGCACTCTCGGCGGTTTCCCTCAACGCCGGGGTGGCAGCCAAGCTGGCCTCCGGCTGGGGGCAGCTTGCCGCCGAAGGGCTGAAAACGGAAGGTGGGAAGGTCCTCAAAAAGGACAAGGACCAGCTGCCCCCGGCTCCCGCCCCTGTGGTCCCGGACGAGGGCCAGGGGCAGGTGTACCGTGAGGGCACCCGCCCGGTTGCCGTCTCCACCGTGGACGGAACCACCTGCAAGTTGTCCGCTGTCTGCACCCACCTGGGCGGCATTGTGCACTGGAACGACAGCGAGCGGACGTGGGACTGCCCGCTCCACGGCTCCCGCTTCAGCAATGAGGGAGAGCTCCTGGAGGGCCCGGCCACCCGGAATCTTCCCCCTGCAGGGAAGGCTTGAGCAGCCGCGCACCTCCGGGACAGCCGCATGATCCGGGCAGGTCAGACGCCGGGTGGGCTGTCAGTGGGTTAGGGCATGATGGGAGCATGCAGCAGGAACAGGGCTCGACGCCGGACGCCTCCGCCTCCGGTACGCCCATGGCGCAGTTCAGCAGGCCCACCCGGGAGTGGTTCCTTGGCGCCTTTTCGGAGCCAACCCCTGCCCAGGACGGTGCGTGGCAGGCCATCTCCTCCGGCTCGCATGCGCTGGTAGTCGCGCCCACTGGCTCCGGGAAAACCCTGGCCGCGTTCCTCTGGGCTCTGGACCGGCTCCTGGTGTCTGGTTCCGTACTGCCGGAAAGCCCCGTACCGGCACTGGAGGCACCGGCAAAGGGACGGCGTCCCCGGGCGCCAAAACGCAAGACCCGTGTCCTGTACATCTCACCCTTGAAAGCACTCGGCGTGGATGTGGAGCGGAACCTTCGCTCGCCGCTCATCGGCATCACCCAGACCGCCAAGCGGCTCGGGCTGCCCGCCCCGCTGATCACCGTGGGCGTCCGTTCCGGCGACACCACCACGGCGGACCGGCGCGCGTTGCTGAGCAACCCGCCGGACATTCTGATCACCACGCCGGAATCGCTGTTCCTGATGCTCACGTCGCGGGCCCGCGAAACCCTCACCGAAGTGGACACCATCATCATCGATGAGGTCCACGCCGTGGCCGGAACCAAGCGCGGCGCGCACCTGGCCGTCTCACTGGAACGGCTGGATGCCCTGTTGCCCAAACCGGCACAGCGGATCGGGCTCTCCGCCACCGTTGAGCCGCGGGAACTGGTGGCCCAGTTCCTGGCCGGGACCGCACCCGTGGAAATCGTTGCCCCGCCGGCGAAGAAGAACTGGGACCTCACCGTTTCCGTCCCTGTCGAGGACATGTCAGACCTCCAGGGTGCCGCCGGCGCCTTCGATTCCGGCCCGGCGTCCGGACTGCAGCCGCAGGCGTCCATCTGGCCGCATGTGGAGGAAAAAATTGTCGACCTGGTGCTGGCCAACCAGTCCACCATCGTTTTTGCCAACTCCCGCCGCCTGTCCGAACGGCTCACGGCGCGGCTCAACGAGATCTACGCCGAACGGCAGCTGGTATCGGCCGGGGGCGGCTGGGACGATCCCGAGCCGCAGCAGGCCGGCGTTCCCGCGTCCACGGCCACTCCGGCGCACATGATGGCGCAGGCAGGAAGCTCGGCCGGATCGGACCCGGTGCTGGCGCGCGCCCACCACGGCTCCGTTTCAAAAGACCAGCGTGCCTTGATCGAGGACGACCTCAAGTCCGGCCGGCTGCGCTGCGTGGTGGCCACGTCATCCCTGGAACTGGGCATCGACATGGGTGCCGTGGACCTGGTGGTGCAGGTGGAATCGCCGCCTTCCGTGGCCAGCGGACTGCAGCGGGTGGGCCGGGCCGGCCACCAGGTGGGCGAGGTTTCCCAAGGCGTCCTCTTCCCGAAGCACCGGGCAGACCTGGTGCATACGGCAATCACCGTGGAACGGATGCTGAGCGGAAAGATCGAGCGCCTCAGCATCCCCGCCAACCCCCTGGACATCCTTGCCCAACAAACCGTGGCCGCCACGGCGCTGGGCAGCATCGACGTTGAAGAATGGTTTGCCACCGTCCGCCGGTCAGCCCCCTTTGCGTCCCTTCCGAGGTCCGCGTTCGAAGCAACACTGGACCTGCTGGCCGGCCGCTACCCGTCCGATGAGTTTGCCGAGCTGCGCCCGAGGATCATCTGGGACCGCAACGCCGGCACCATCGAAGGCAGGCCAGGGGCCCAGCGCCTGGCGGTCACGTCCGGCGGCACCATCCCGGACCGCGGCCTCTTCGGCGTCTACATCATCGGCACCGAGGTGGAGGGAACAGCCTCCCCCGCAACGGACGGCAAGCCCGCGCCTGCGCCCAAAGGCGGCCGGCGGGTAGGGGAACTGGATGAGGAGATGGTCTACGAATCCCGCGTTGGCGACATCTTCGCGCTCGGTGCCACCAGCTGGAAAATCGAGGACATCACGCACGACCGCGTCCTGGTCTCCCCCGCGTTCGGCCAGCCCGGGAAGCTGCCCTTCTGGAAGGGCGACTCCCTCGGCCGCCCCGTGGACCTCGGCCGCGCCCTGGGCGCCTTCGTCCGCGAACTGTCAGCGTCCGACGTCGGGCCCGCCACCGAACGCTGCAAGGCCAGCGGCCTGGACGACTTCGCCGCCAACAACCTCATCCAGTACCTGGGCGAACAGAAACAGGCCACCGAGGTGGTCCCCAACGACACCACCCTGGTGGTGGAGCGGTTCCACGACGAACTGGGCGACTGGCGGGTGATCCTGCACAGTCCCTTCGGCATGCCCGTCCACGCGCCGTGGGCTTTGGCGGTGGGCCAGCGGCTGCACCAGAGGTATGGCCTGGACGGGTCGGCCATGGCAGCCGACGACGGGATCGTGCTGCGGGTGCCCATGATGGAGGACGAGCCGCCCGGCGCCGAGCTGTTCCTGTTCGATCCCGACGAACTGGAACAGATCGTCACCGCAGAAGTTGGCGGCAGCGCACTTTTCGCTTCGCGCTTCCGTGAATGTGCTGCGCGGGCCCTGTTGCTGCCGCGGCAGACTCCCGGCAAGCGGCAACCGCTGTGGCAGCAGCGGCAGCGGTCCGCCCAGCTGCTGGATGTGGCCCGGAAGTACCCTACGTTCCCCATCGTCCTGGAAACGGTGCGCGAATGCCTGCAGGATGTTTACGATCTTCCCGCGCTGAAAGACATCACGGCGTCCGTGGAGCGGCGTGAGCTGCGCATCGTGCAGACCACCACCACCCAGCCGTCACCGTTCGCAAAGTCACTCCTGTTCGGATACGTTGCCCAGTTCCTGTACGAGGGCGATTCGCCGCTCGCGGAGCGGCGGGCTGCAGCACTGGCCCTGGACTCCACACTGCTGAACGAACTGCTGGGCCGCGTCGAACTGCGGGAGTTGTTGGACGCGAAGGTAATCGACGCCACCGAGCGGGAGTTGCAGCGCCTGGCGCCGGACCGCCGGGCCCGCGGGCTCGAAGGTGTGGCGGACCTGCTGCGGCTCCTTGGACCGCTGGCGCCGGAGGAAGCTGCCGCCCGGCTGGAACCGGCCGCGGTGGTTGAGCCTGTCGAAACCGAGCCTGCCGACTCCCCGGTGGTTGAGCCTGTCGAAACCGAGCCTGCCCAAACCGACACAGCCCACGCCAGCACGGAAACAGCCACCACCCACCTGGTCGCCCTGCAGCGCGCCAACCGCGCCATCAAGGTGAACATTGGCGGCGTGGAACGGTTTGCCGCGGTGGAGGATGCCGCCCGCCTCCGGGATGCCATCGGCGTGCCCCTGCCCATGGGGGTTCCGCTCGCGTTCATTGAACCCGTGGCGGATCCTTTGGGTGACCTCGTCTCCCGGTACGCCCGGACGCACGGACCTTTTACGGCGGACGAAGCGGCAGCCCGCTTGGGCCTGGGTGTGGCCGTGGTCAGCACTGCCCTGAAACGCCTCGCCGCCGACGGCCGGGTGGTGGAAGGCGAATTCCGGCCCCACGGCGGTGGAACTGCGGCACCCGACGTACCGGCCGCCCTGGATGCACCAGCCGCTGATGGGCAGCACCCCGAGACTCAGCACCCCGAGACACAAAATCGCACCCCCGTCAGCGAGTGGTGTGATGCTGAGGTGCTCCGCAGGCTGCGGCGGCGGTCGCTGGCAGCATTGCGCGCGGAGGTGGAACCGGTGGACGCGTCCGCCTACGGCCGGTTCCTTCCGGCCTGGCAGCACGTCCGGACCCCGGGCGGCGGCCGCGGTCAGCCGTCGTTGCGGGGACTGGACGGCATCGTCACGGCCATCGACCAGCTCTCTGGAGTTCCTGTTCCGGCCTCGGCCTGGGAGCCGCTCATCCTGGCCAGCCGGGTATCCAACTACCAGCCCGCCATGCTCGACGAGCTCATGGCCGCCGGCGAGGTGCTCTGGTCCGGGGCAGGAGCCTTGCCCGGAAATGACGGCTGGATCAGCCTGCACCTGGCCGACTCGGCGGAACTGACCCTGAACCCGGCCATCGACTACGAACCCGGGGACGCCCAGCTGCGGCTCCTGGAGCACCTGCGCAACAACGGCGGCGGCTACTTCTTCCGGCAGCTGACAGACGTGGCCGGCGGCATGGACTCCGTCCTGACCGACCAGGAAGTGGTCACCGCCCTGTGGGATCTGGCATGGGCGGGCCGCATCACCGGCGACACCTTTGCACCGGTGCGGGCACTGATCGCCGGGGGCCACACCGCCCACCGGCAGGTAGCCCGCGCACCCCGTGCCCGGGCCCCCCGTCTCAGCCGGCTGGGGCGTTCACACGGCACCGGGTTAATGGGTTCTGCCGGCCTGGGCAGCGGCCGCTATGGCGCGTCCTCAACGGCAGCAGCCACCCCTCCCATGGCGGCGGGCCGCTGGTCAGCCCTTCCGCAGCCCGAACTGGACGCCACCATCCACGCCCGCGCCACCGCAGAGCTCCTGCTGGACCGCTACGGCGTGGTGACCCGCGGTTCGGTGATGGCCGAACAGATCCTGGGCGGATTCGGCCTGATGTACAAGGTCCTTGCCCGGCTGGAGGAGGCCGGCCGGTGCCGCCGCGGCTACTTCATCGAACACCTCGGCGCGGCGCAGTTCGCTGTTCCCGCAACCGTGGACCGGCTGCGTTCCTATTCGGAGGACACCCAGCTCGCCAAGCCGGAACCTGTTGCCCTCGCCCTGGCCGCCACCGATCCTGCCAACCCTTACGGTGCGGCTCTCCCCTGGCCCGCCCAGCATGACGAAGCCGGAACCGGCCACCGTCCCGGACGCAAGGCCGGCGCCCTGGTGGTGCTCGTGGACGGGGCGCTGGTCCTGTACGTGGAACGGGGCGGCAAAACGCTGCTCGCCTTCAGCGACGACGAAAACATCCTTGCCGCGGCCGGCGCGGCACTGGTGGGGGTGGTGACCCGCGGCGCCGTGGACAAGCTGATTATGGAGAAAGTCAACGGACACGACATCCTGGATACTCCCGTTGCAGCCGCGCTCAGCGCGGCCGGGGCCTACTCCACACCCAAGGGGCTGAGGATCCGTGCCTGAGGGGGATTCCGTCTGGCGCGCCGCCAACCAGCTGCATCAGGCCCTGGCAGGGCAAAAGCTGATCAGTTCTGACTTCCGGGTACCCCGCTTCGCCACCCTGAACCTCGCCGGCTGGACCGTGGCCGAGGTAGTCCCCCGCGGCAAGCACTTGCTCATGCGGGTGGTAAGCCCGGAGGACAAAAAGCTCACCATCCACTCACACCTGAAAATGGAAGGCGCCTGGCAGGTCTACCCGCCCGGCGGCAAGTGGCGGAAACCGGGCTACACCGCCAGGTGCGTGCTGCGCACCCCGGTGGCGGACGCCGTCGGGTTCTCGCTGGGGATCGTCGAAGTGGTGGCCACCGCAGACGAAGACTCCATTGTCGGTTTTCTCGGCCCGGACCTGCTGGGCCCGGACTGGGACCTCGACGAAGCAGAGCGCCGGGTCCGGGCAGCTCCGGACGTCCCCATCGGAGTGGCGCTGCTCGACCAGCGCAACCTCGCCGGCATAGGCAACATCTACCGCTGCGAAACGTGTTTCCTGTCCGGAGTGCATCCGGCGGCACCCGTATCCGCCGTGGAGGACGTCCGGACCCTGATGACCGACGCGAAGCAGCTGCTCGAGGTCAACCTCGGTCCCGGCCGGCGCGTCACCATCCTCAACCCCAAAGGGATGCCGGTGGGCAGGATGGCGGGGCGGCCGGGGTACTGGGTCTACGGCCGGGAGCACCGGCCCTGCCTCAAATGCGGGACCCCCGTGCGGCGCGGCACCCTCGGCAAACCCAACGGCGAGGAGGAACGGGACATCTACTTCTGCCCGCGCTGCCAGCCGGCGCCAGCCTAGCGCGGCGCTGAGGCATCCGCTGCGGCGGCAGCGGCTACGCCCTCCTGTGGGTCGGGCTGGGCCGGCAGCGCCGCAGGCACCATAAACACCGGCAGCAGGAACTGGACCAGCGGACCGATGGCAAGGGCGTAGACAACAGTGCCCACCCCCACCGAGCCACCGAGGAACCAGCCGGCAGCGAGAACCACAACTTCGATCAACGTCCGGGACACCCTCACCGACCAGCCCGTCCGCCGGGCCAGCCCGGTCATCAGGCCGTCACGGGCACCGGGACCGAACCGCGCGCCGATGTAGCAGGCAGAGGCGATTGCATTGAGCAGGACGGCGCCTGCGAGCATACCGATCTGGCCGCCCAGGTGGGAGAAGGCGGGAATCACCGCGAGCCCGATGTCTGCAAAGACACCCACCAGAACCGCATTGCACAGCGTGCCGAACCCCGGCCACTGGCGCAGTGGAATCCACAGCAGCAACACCAGGAAGCTCACGATGATGACCACCGCCCCGATGCTAAGACCCGTCCTGCCCGCCACGCCCTGGTGGAAGACGTCCCACGGGTCGAGGCCAAGGCCGGCGCGGATGAACATGGCAAGGGAAATGCCGTACATGGCGAGGCCAATAAAGAGCTGGAGGAGTCTGCGGGTCAACATGCCCTTAACACTGTCAAGCAACTGGCCTTGAAATACATAGCCAGTCTGAGATACTGGCCTGATGTCTTCCCTGACCGCCTCCGCCCTTGCCCGCCTCCTGGGCGCGTGGAACCTCGGCGCCGCGCCCGCCTACCGCGAGCTGGCCGACGTCGTACGCCTTCTAGTGCTGGACGGAAGAGTGGCGCTGGATACGGCACTGCCCAGCGAGCGAGCCCTCGCCGAAGCCCTGGCCGTCAGCCGGACCACCGTCACGGCGGCCTACGGCCTGCTCCGCGACCAGGGATTCCTCAGCAGCGGGCAGGGCAGCAGGAGCCGGACCAGGATTCCGCGCGCGGCGACGGCCGGCACCACAATGTCCAGGGGGCCCCTGCCGAATACTCCCGATTCGGGCGGACTTGCTGCCGCCGGACTGGCGCCGGGACTCGCCGCACCCGGCCTGGCAGCACCGCCAGGACTGATCGACCTGGCATATTCATCCTTGCCGGCCAGCGGCGAGCTGGTCCATCGGGCGTTCGCAGCAGCGCTGACCGAACTGCCCGCCCTGCTCCCGGGCTTCGGCTATGACGCCATGGGCCTGTTGCCCCTGCGGGAAGCGGTGGCAGCACGTTACACGGCCGCCGGTGTCCCTACTGCCGCGGACCAGGTCCTGGTGACCTCCGGAGCGCAGCACGCCCTGAACATAGTGCTTCGCGCGCTGGCAGGCCGCCATGACCGGGTGCTGGTGGAACACCCGAGCTATCCGAACGCGCTGGACGCCATCCGCGCAGCGGGGTGCCGTGCCGTTCCGGTAGCCTTCGCAGCGCCCATCGCCGGCAAACCCGAGGGAAGGGCCACGGTTGCCTGGGACATGCACGGACTCCAGGCGGCGCTGGCGCAGCAGCGGCCCAGGCTGGCGTATGTGGTGCCCGATTTCCACAACCCCACCGGCCAGCTGATGCCGGACCTCCAGCGCCGCCAGCTGGTCAAAGCTGCCGCGGCCGCCGGGACCACCCTGGTAGTGGATGAGACCCTGCGGGAGCTGAATCTCGACGGCGCAGCCACCACGCCCGTTGCAGCTTTCAGTCCGGCGGTGGTCACCATCGGAACACTCAGCAAGTCGCACTGGGGCGGCCTGCGCACGGGATGGATCAGGGCCTCGCGGGACATGATCCAGAGGTTCGCGGCGGCGCGGACCTCCCTGGACCTCGGCGGCCCGGTGATGGAACAGCTGGCGGCGGCCCACCTGGTCCGGGCCATGGACGAACCATTACCGGCACGGCTCGCCGCCCTCCGGGAGAACCGGGCGGCCCTGCTGGAGCTCCTATCCGGACACTTGCCGGAGTGGGAAACGCTCTACCCCTCGGGCGGACTGTCCGCCTGGTGCAAACTTCCCGCCCCCATCAGCACCGCCCTGACGGTGATCGCTCCCGACTTTGGCATCCGGCTGGCCGCCGGACCGCGGTTCGGGATCGGGGGCGCCTTCGAGCGCTACCTCCGGGTACCGTTCACGCTTCCGCCCGGGAAGCTGGAAACCGCAGTCCTGGCACTGCGGTCAGCCCAGGACCGGCTCGACGCCGCCCCGCAGCTGCGTCGGAGCCTCAAGAAGGCCCCCGACCTGGCTATTGCCTGACCGGTCCCGGATGCCTGCCAAACCGGCCCATGCGTTGCTTGGCAGTATTGGTCCCGGCTCCCACCGGAACATGGGCCGTCGCTTTGGCCAGGCCAAAGAGCGGCATCCCGTTGTAAATGACTTCAATTCCGGCAACAGGCACCTGGTAGGTCTCGTGCCACACGCCGACATCACCGCTTCCGGCAGTCTCCTTCATGAACCGGCGCCAGGGTTCAAGGTGCGGCGATTCCCTGTCGGCGGCGAATTGCCGCAGGTGTTCCGGGCTCTCCCAGTAGCTAAGCAGCATGGTGGTCCTGCCGAACCACTGCTGGTACCCCAGCATCCCGGACGCCGGATCCGCGGCCAGATGCTGGAGCATGCGGGGCATGGCGCCCGCCACCTTGCCGATTGTTCCCAGCTTCCACCACCGGTTGGCCCGCATACCGATCAGGAAGACCGTCACTGAGTCCCGGCTTGGATCGGCGGTGTACCGACCCGGAAAAACACTCTGCGCCATGGCAGGCTCCTTGGGCTTGTTTCATAACCTTGTTTTGTAACGACGTTACGAAACAAGGTTATGAAACAATGGGACCCATGGCAAGACCTGTGATCCATAACGATTCCCTGCGGCAGGAACTGCTCGCTGTCACCGCTGAACTGGTGGACCGTGACGGGCCCGCCAAGGTGACGCTGCGCGATGTGGCAGCAACCGCACGGACGTCCACCACCGCCGTCTACTCGCTGTTTGGTGGGAAATCCCAGCTCCTCACGGCCGTGGTGGACCACGGGTTCGGGTCCTTCCGGGACTCCCAGGTGGCCGCGGCCCCGGCGGGGCTGCAGGGCCTCGGCGTTGCCTACCGGGCGTGGGCGCTTGAGCACCCGGCGCTGTACCGGCTGATGTTCGGCGGGGCACTGGCCGCGTACGTGGATTGCCAGCCGAGCCCTGAAGTTTCAGCAGGGGCCATGGATCCCCTGATGGAAGCGGTGGCTTCGGCCCAGGCGGCGGGCGCCCTGCGGGCTGAACCTGTGGAAGTAGTGGCTTTCGCCATCTGGGGCCAGGTGCACGGCCTGGTGAGCCTGGAACTGGCGCAGGTTGGCCCGCCCGGCGCCGACTGGGCCGCCGCCTACAACTCCGCCTTGGACGCGATGGCCCGTGGCTGGGCCGCCTGACGGCACTGCTTTCCGAGGGGCTTGTTCGTCCGCGACACGCAAAATACCTGGCGCGGCGGATATACCATCGCGCCAGGTATTTTGCGAGTCGATCTGATTTGCGCGTCGCTGCCCGTACAAGACGCGCCGCTGCCGCGCCAGAACCGTTTAGGCGTACACCTTCTCCAGGAAGTTGCCCCAGGCCTTGGCAGTGGTTTCAGTGTCGCCGGCCCCGCTGAAATCGTGGACGGTCATTCCCACCGGCGCACCAAAGGCGTTGCGGCCGAAGAACCGGTAGAGCGCGTCCGAGGTGCGGATCCCCAGGAAGTGCTCGTTGGAGAAGTCCACTTCGCCGCTCAGCCGGCCCACGCCGTCGAGCTCCAGCTCCACGCCCGACCCCGCGGCGGAGGACTCCACGCCCAGGGCCCGGCGCAGCTGGGCAAAACCGTCGGCAGCCTGCGACTCCGCGGGCGCCTGGATATCCGTGAAGACCACGGGGCGGCCGTCGAAGTACTGCAGGTACTCGCCCAGGGTGTGCAGGTAGAACTCGGTGTGGCGTGAGGCGCCGTCGTACTGCCCGTCCCAGTTGTCCCCGAAGATGCCGCTGTGCACGTAGTGGAGGCGGGCGCGGCCGCCCTCGAGGGGCTCCAAAACGTGCTCGAGCTGGTTGAACCAGCCGTCCGGGCCGTCCATCCGGGACACGAGGTGGGTCGGGTATTCCTGGACCGTTTTGACGTCCGGCCACTGGTCCGTGGGGAACATCCAGGCCGGCGTCCCGGCAGTGACCGCCTCCCACACCCGCTCCGGCGTGCCGGGCAGCTCGGTGTCGTAGACGATTTCGAATTCGCGCTTGTCAGTCATTGTCCTGCTCCTTTGCTGTAGGGATTTCCGGGCTTTCCGGGGTCTCCTTGGTTGTCTTTAGGGTGGTTGCCTTGAGGACGGGATGCAGTGCCACCACCAGCCGGTGCCGCCTGCCGCCTGACGCCCCGGCACCTGGCCGGGCGCCGCCGTCGTGATACTTGTCCACCAGCCGCGTGACCGCCACGCCAAGCTCCTCTGCGAAGGCGGCGCGGTCAGCTGCGGTCCGGAAGGTAATCTCGCCGTCAATGGCGAAGGTGGCCAGCTTTTGCCGGGCAGCGGCGGCGCCGGCGATCAGCTTGCCCATCTCCTGGACCATCCGGCCGGCAAGTGCCAGCAGCCAGAAGGCGGAGAAGCGGTCTGAGAACCGGTGCGGATCCGGCGATACCGAGGACAGGGCCTGCGGTGAAATCAGGTAGGAGGCCGCGGTGGCCTGAAGCACCCGCTCGGTCACGTTGCCCTTCCGACGCTCCTCCACCAGCTCCACCAGGCCATGCCGTTCGAGGGCCTTGAGGTGGTAGTTGACCTTCTGCCGGGGCAGCCCCACCTTGACCGCGATCTGCGTTGCCGACCCAGGATGGGACAGCTCGTGCAGGATCCGCGTGCGCACAGGATCCAGGGAAGCTTCTGCCGCAGCCGGGTCCTCGATAACTGCTATGTCCAACATGCTTCAAGTGTGTCTACCGACAACTTTTATTGTCAAGAACTTTTTTATTATCGGTTGCCTGATCGATGATTGGGCCGCGCCACGTAGAATTGTCCGGTGATGCAATCCCCCCTCCCCGTACGCGAAGGCGTGAACGCGACCCGCCTGCGCCTGCCCGGTGAGGGGCCCTGGGACACCGCGATGGACTACATGATGCACCGCTGGGGCCACATCGATCCGCAGGGCATCGAAGACAGGTTCGACGCCGGCGAGATTGTCGGCGAGGGCGGCGTTCCCCTGGACCGGGGTACTCCCCTGACGGACCACACCTTCATCTGGTACTACCGGACCCTGCCGCCCGAGACCCGCATCCCCGTGGAGCTGTCCATCCTGCACCAGGACGAACACCTCCTGGTGGTGGACAAACCGCACTTCCTGCCCACCACCCCCGGCGGGACCTACATCCAGGAATCCGCCCTGGTGCGGCTGCGCAACCAACTGGCTCTTCCGGACCTGATTCCCATGCACCGGCTGGACCGCATGACCGCAGGCGTGCTGCTGTTCTCCACCAACCCGGACACCCGGGGCAAGTACCAGGTGCTTTTTGAGAAGCGCCAAGTCCAGAAGGAATACGAGTGCGTGTCCGCAGCCGAGCCTGCGGAGGGGTACCCGGGCGTCGAATTTCCCGTGGTGGTACGCAACCGGATGACCAAGTCGCGCAGCTACCTGCTCGCCGAAGTGATCGAGGGCGAGCCCAACGCGGAGACGCGGATTGAGCAGCTGGCAACGTTCGACGTCGGCCCTGCAGCGCGTGCCGCGGGCACCGGCACTGCCGGGCCGGTTGATAACCCCCGCCGCGCGCTGTACCGGCTGGAGCCGCACACCGGCAAGACCCACCAGCTGCGGGTGCACATGGCCTCGCTCGGGCTGGGCATCATCAACGATGCCTTCTACCCGGACCTGCTGGACAAAGCTCCGGACGACTACACCAAACCCCTGCAGCTCCTGGCCCGGGGCATCCGGTTTGTGGACCCGATGTCCGGGAAACCGGTGGAGTACCGCAGCGGCCTGCAGCTCAGCGAGGCCGCGGGCGCCTGACCTGCGGAAAGGCCCAGTGGACGCACCGCTGTGGTTAACTGTGGTCCCGGCAGGACCAATCTGCGGTACCTTGTGGCCATGGACTTTGGCAGCGCTGACAGCTGGGGGGCGGCCATCTATTTCTGGATCATCCCCGTCGTGCTGGGCGACGCCATCTTCCCGCCCATCCCGTCCGAAATGGTGGTGATCACCGGCGGAGCGCTGTCCGCCGACGGCCGGGCCAACGTGTTCCTGGTGGTCGCACTGTCTGCCCTGGCCTCCTGGCTGGGCGACATGGTGGTGTTCCAGCTGTTCCGGCGCCGGCTGAGCCACGTCCTTGACCGCTGGAGATGGGGCCGCCGCGTCCATTCCGGGATCCACGAAGCCCTGGCCAAGGCCGGGCGATCTTCCACCTACGGCGCCATTATCGGAGCCAGGTTCATTCCCGGCGGACGGCTGGCCACCTCGGCTGCCGCCGGGATCGCCAACGTTTCCGTCCGCGGCTTCAGCCTGTGCGCCGGACTCGGCGCCGTGTTCTGGGCATGCTGGCTGGTGGGCCTGGGCTACTTCACCGGATCGGCCACCGGCCTGCCGTTCTGGGCCAGCTCCCTGATCGGGGTGGCGCTGGGGCTGGTGATCGGCGTCGTCGTCGGAATTATTGTTACGCGGCGCCGCGGCAACCGGTCCCCCGTCGTCGAAGAACCCGAGCCGCCCCTGCCGTAGCGGTTCTAAAGCGGCATCCAGCGGCCGCGGCTGCGCCGCAGGACCGTGAGGGAACCTGTCAGCGCAACGCGTTCGACGGCGTCGCGCATCATGGCTGCCGACTCGACCGCCTGGCGGTTCTCGCCGCTGTATTCGGTCGCCTCCACGAGGAAGCGCAGGTTCAGCTGCGGCACGCCGCCGGCAATCTGCAGCTGGTTGGACTCCACGTGGTGCCGTGTTCCCAGCGCCTCCACCGCCGCGTCCATCACGGCTTCGGGCGGGTTGCCGGGGCGCAGCCCGGTGATCTTCAGGCGGGTCTGGAACGAAGGCATGCCTTCAACCCTACCCAGACCCTCTCTCACTTAATGTCGGGAAATCCTTATCCCTCTCTCCTGAGTGAGAGAGGGATAAGGAAAAAGCCGCATCAAGTGAGAGAGCGTTGGTGGTTACCCGGTGTTGCGGAGGCCTGCTGCGACGCCGTTGACCGTGATCAGCATGGCCCGCTGGAGGCGTTCATCGATCTCGCCTTCGCTGATGGTGCCGCTTTCGGCCCGCACGCGGCGCAGGAGTTCCACCTGCAGGTAGCTGATCGGATCCAGGTACTGGTCGCGGATCTCGAGGGAGCGCTTGAGCGTGGGCTGGGCGTCCAGGAGCAGCCGCTCGCCGGTGAGGTTCTGGACCTCGGCGACGGTCAGCTCGTACTCCTCCCGGATGGCCCGGAAGATGTGGTGCAGGTCTTCCGGGACCAGGGTGGACACGTAGTATCCGGCAATGTCCATGTCCGTCTTGGCCAGCGTCATCTCCACGTTTGAGAGCACCGACCGGAAGAAGTGCCAGTTCTCCCACATGTCCACCAGTTGGGCGGTGTTGCCGGCCTCGCGGGCAGCCTTGAGCCCTGAGCCGACGCCGAACCATCCCGGCACGATCTGACGGGACTGGGTCCAGCCGAAAACCCACGGGATGGCACGAAGGCCGCCGAGGCCCGCACCGGAATCCGGGCGCTTTGAGGGGCGGGAGCCGATGTTCAGCGATCCCAGCTGCTCCACGGGGGTGGAGGACATAAAGTACGCGGGCAGGTCCGGATCATCGATCAGCTTCCGGTACCGATCAAAGGCGGCATCGGAGATGGTTTCCATGACGTGCCCGTACCGTTCGCGCTGGTCCGCGGAGGTCCGGGGATCGCGGTGCAGGGCCGAGCCCTGGAGCACGGCGGCGAGGCTGAGTTCAAGGTTTTCGCGGGCCAGTTCGGGCAGCGAGTACTTGTCCGAGATGACTTCGCCCTGCTCGGTGAACTTGATCTCGCCTTCCAGGACGCCGTTGGGCTGGGCCAGGATGGCGTCGTAGGTGGGTCCGCCGCCGCGGCCCACGGATCCGCCGCGGCCGTGGAACAGGCGCACGCGGACGCCGTGCTTGGCAGCCACGTCCCGCAGCTTCCGCTGGGTCTTGTGGATCTCCCACTGGCTGGTCATCACGCCGGATTCCTTGTTGGAGTCCGAGTAGCCCAGCATGATCTCCTGGACGTCCCCGCGCAGCCGCACCAGTTCCCGGTAGGACGGATCGGACAGCAGCCGGTCCACGATCTCGGCCGAGGCGCGGAGCTCCTCCACTGTTTCCAGCAGCGGCGCGAACCCGATCTTCGCGTAGGGCTTTTCGCCGAAGAGGTTCACCAGGCCGGCTTCGCGCGCCAGGACGGCGGCGGCGAGGACGTCGTCCGCGCCGCGGGTCATGGAGATGATGTACGTCTCGATGACATCCGGACCGTACGTGCGCAGGGCACGGCGGATCTCGCGGAAGACGTCGTACGTGCCGTCAGCGGCGCCGTCGAGCTTGATCGGGTGGCCGGACAGCGGACGGCGGGAGGCAAGCTCGGAACCGAGCACCTCGAAGCGTTCCTCACGGCTCAGTTCGGCGTAACGGAGGCCGGGGCCGCCGATCCGGTCCATCAACTGACCCACGGCGTCGTGGTGGTGGTCGGCGTGTTCGCGGATGTCCAGGGTGGCCAGGTGCAGGCCGAAGGAGGCGATGGCGCGGCGGACGCGGGCCAGGGCACCGTCCGCGGCGAGCGACGCCGAGTGGTTGCGGAGCGAGAGTTCCAGCAGTTCGAGGTCCGCCAGGAGTTCGTCGGTGCCGTTGTAGTCCCGGCCGTGCTCGTGGTTGGAGTCTGCGGCCACGCGCTTGCCGGTGTTGATGAGTTTGGCCTTGATGCAGGTGAGCTTCAGCCGGTAGGGCTCCTGCGCGTTCAGCTCAAGGACACGGCGGTCCAGGCCCGGCAGTTTTTTCAGGTCCGCGTCGATGGACTCGAGCAGTTGCTGGTCCGCGCCGGCGAGCGCAGTGGAGTTGGAGAGGATGGAGATCAGTTCGTCGATCATGGCGATGCTGATCCGGACCGCGTGCTGGTTCTGGATCTGCAGGATTTCCCGGGTCACTGCGGCGGTGACGTTGGGATTGCCGTCGCGGTCGCCGCCGATCCAGGACCCAAACCGGATGGGGGCTTCCTTGGACGCCAGGCTGACGCCGTGCTCGCCCAGCAGTTCGGAGAATTCGGCCAGCATCTCGGGCATGGCGTCGGTGAGGATGCCGCCCAGGTAGTAGATGGCGTTCCGGGCCTCATCCACCGGGGTGGGCCGGACCTGACGGAGTTCGTCGGTCTGCCACATCTGGTCGATGATTTCAGCCAGCTGGCGGTCCTGGCGGCGGCGGGCCGTGGTGCCTTCGGCCGTGGGCTGGGCCAGGACGTCGGAAAGCTTGCGGATCTTGTCCAGCACCGAACGGCGGGAGGCTTCGGTGGGGTGGGCGGTGAAAATGGGCCGCACATCAAGCCCGTTCACTACTTCCTGAAGGACGCTGGGCCCGGCCTGGGCAGCGATCTCGTTGACGGTCTTGGCCAGCCAGCCGTCCTTCTCCGCGCGGGTCCGCAGGCCCCGCACCCGGTGGACCTGCTCGGCGGCGTTGGCGAGGTGGAAGTAGAAGGCGAAGGCACGCACCAGGTCCGTGGCCTGCTCGATGGGCAGGGAGCCGAGGAGCTCGCGGACCTGGGCCACGACGTCGTGCGCGCTCCAGGGGCCGGTGGCATCGGCGCCGCCGCGGGCGGCTTCCTTGGATTCCTTGGTGAGGAGGCGGACCTGCTCCACCAGGTCCAGGAGCTCAGGCCCGTGCTGGCGGACCAGGGATTCGCCCAGCAGGGTGGAGACACGGCGGACGTCTGCCCTCAGTTCGGAGGCAAGGTCTGATTCGGGATGTGCTGCAGTGTGAGCCATGGAAGCTATCTTTCGAGGGTTTCGGACCGGGCTCGTACACTGCGCTGGATACTGTGAGCCACGTTACTAGCTAAAGATGCTACCCGCAGCGCGGCGTCACCGGGGAATCCGTCTCAGATAATGTCGTCGGCGGGGTAACCTACGTGCCGCTTCACGCGCTCAAGTTCCGCCTGAAGATCCGCCAATTCGCTGCCATAGGCGGCAAGTTCGGCATTACGCCGCCTGGCCGCCCGCATGCTGGCTGCCAGGACCAGCAGGCCCACCGGCACGCACGCTGCAAAGGCCCAGCCGGCCGCCGCGAAAAAGCCGAGAGCCACCGGAAGCGCGGACTGGAAGTCCATAAAGCCGTTGACGCCGTCCGCCATGTCCCCGAGGGCCCCTTGCAGCGGCTTCAGGAAGTCCCCCACCACCGGGGCCTCCGTCAGGTTGGGCGGGCGGACTTCCTGCCCGGTGCTGCCCCACCGCTGGTCACCCACGTGGTTCAGGACGTAAATTCCGGCACCCACGCTCGCGGCGATAAACACCAGCAAGGCTGCCAGCAGCGCCTGGTCCGGCCGGCGCCGCCGCCAGGCAAGCATCGCCGCCCCGCACACCAGGGCAGCGATCCAGGTCAGGGCTTTGAGCCAGTCAGTGCTTATTGCTCCCAGGATGTCCACGCCACTATTCAACAGTGCGGACAGCCTCGGGGTTGGCATCCAGGAGCCGCGTTCTACGGAATGAAAGCCGGTACAGCGCCGTTGAAGCGGGGGCATAACGAACCTCCGAAGGGAACCATGAACACCATTCCAGCCGCCAAGGTGGAGCGCTGGCAGCGCTTCCGCGACAACCGAGACAAGGCCCTGGCCGCCCGCCACGGCTGGCTGACCCTCACCTCCTTCCAGTGGCTTGAAGATTCTCCGGCCGCCGTCGAACTGGTGCCCGGCCTCTGGTCCACGGACGGTACGACGGCGTCACTCACCGCAGTGCCCGCGGACGGTTTGACGCTGGTGGAGACAGGGCAATCGATGGCTGGGACCATAGCGGCGTCACTCGCCGACGAAGAATCACTGATGTGGGTCCAGTTCGGCGGCAAGGACGGCGCACGGGTGGTGGTTGAGCTGGCCATGCGGGGCGGCCGCTACGCCATCCGCACCAGGGACTCAGAATCCCCCGTTTTCACCGAATTCCAGGGCGTTCCCACCTACCCGTACAACCCGGACTGGGAAATTACTGGCCGGTTCGAGCCCTATCCGGAGCCCGTGGACGTTCCGATCGCCACTGCCAACCCGCTGGTGGACGGCATCCACCGCACCGTGGGCGAGGTGGTGTTCCGTGTGCCGGGCAGTCCGCACGAAATGCGGCTGCAGGCTGAGGAGGAAAAGCTCGGGGCCCTGACTGTCACGTTCCACGACGAAACCAACGGCGAAACCACCGACGACTGGCGCAAGCTCACCATGCCCCGGCCGCGGCACGATGCAGCCGGAAACGCATCCGTGGTCCTCGATTTCAACCGGGCCATCAACTACCCCAGCGCCTTCACGCCCTATGGGACCTGCCCCATGCCGGTGAAGAACAACTCGCTGGACGTCCGCGTGGAGGCTGGCGAGATGCAGCCGTACCCCGGTGAGGACTAGACGATGGCAGAAAGTCCGGTAACGGCCCGCCCCACGATCAAGGTGTTGATCTCGAACGATCCCTCGTACGTGTAGATGGCCTCCGCGTCCGAGAAGATCTTCGCCATCCGGTAATCGGTGACAATGCCGTTTCCGCCCAGGATTGACCTGCCCAGGGCCACGGTCTCACGCATCCGCGCGCTCAGGTAGGACTTGGCGAGCGCCACCTGCGGCATGTCCGCGGCGCCGGCATCCTGCAGCCTGGCAAGCCCGGCCATCATGCCCATGCTGGCCACCGCATTGCCAAGCATGGTCACCAATTGCTGCTGGACCAGCTGGAACTGTGCCAGCGGGCGGCCGAATTGTTGGCGCTCCACGGCGTACTGCCGGGCGACGTCGAAGGCCGCCAGCTGCTGGCCTACCGTCTGCCAGGCCACCATGATGCGCGAGCCGCGCAGCAGTTCGTTGGTGTCATCGAAACTGCTGATGGCGGCGAAGCGGTCCGCCTCCGCTACCCGGACGTCGTCGAAGGTGATGTCGGCATTCTGCACGGTCCGCAGCGCGATCTTGTTTTCGATCCGCGTCCGGGTAACTCCTGGCAGGGTGGCATCAACAATGAAGCCCCGCACCGAACCGTCCGCCTCGTCGCGCGCCCACACCAGCATGTAGTCGCAGAAGGTCCCGTTGCCGATCCACCGCTTGGCACCGTTCAGCACCCAGGTGTCTCCGCCGTCGTCCGTTCTGCCTGTTGCGGAAGAAATCCGCCGGGCGCGCGTCTCCATGCCGCCTGCCACGTCAGAACCATGGTTCGGTTCGGTGAGGGCGAACGCGCCGGTGATCCGCAGGTTTGCGGCGTCGTCCAGCAGCCGCCGCTTCTGGCCGGGGCTGCCGAAGGCGTACAGCGACTCAACGAAGAGATCGTGATGGACCAGGAAGAACGTGGCAATGGACGTGTCCACCCGCGTCATCTCGGCGATCACCAGGCCGGCGAACAGGTGGCTGTATCCCCGCTGCGCAGGGGTGCTCAGCTGCAGGGCCGCGAGTTTGGGCAGGATGTGCGCGGGAAATTCCGCTTTGTTCCACCAGTCGCCGGCATAGGGAGCGATTTCCGCGGCCAGGAACTCCCGCAATTCAGCCAGCTTGTCCCGCTCCGCCTGGTTCAGCAGGGATTCGACGGCGAAAAAATCCGCCGACGGCAACGCGTCAGTTTTAGGGAGGGTCATTTCGGTCCCATCCGGATGGCGCCGTCCAGCCGGATGGTTTCGCCGTTCAGCATGGCGTTGTCCACGATATGCGCCACGAGGTTCGCGTACTCGGCAGGCTTGCCCAGCCGCGAGGGGTGCGGCACCTGGGCGCCCAACGAATCCTGGGCTTCCTGCGGCAGGCCCGCCATCATGGGTGTTTCGAAAATCCCCGGCGCGATGGTGACCACCCGCACCAGCGAGCGCGCCAGCTCCCGTGCAATAGGCAAGGTCATCGCCGCCACGGCACCTTTGGAGGCCGCGTAGGCGGGCTGCCCGATCTGCCCTTCAAAAGCTGCTACTGAGGCGGTATTGATAATGACGCCGCGTTCGGGTCCGCCCAGTTCCGAGGTGACGGGCTCGGTGGACACCATGGCTGCCGCTGCCAGCCGCAGCACGTTGAACGTCCCCACGAGATTGACCTGGATGACCCGGTTGAACGCCTCCAGCGGAAGCACGCCATCCCGGCCCAACACCTTGCCCGGCGTGGCAATGCCGGCGCAGTTCACCACGATGCGGAGCGGGCCCAGCTCCTGGGCGGCGTCGACGGCGGCCTGCACCTGCGTTTCGTTGGTGACGTCTGCAGGTACAAAGACGGCGGACTGATCCGTCCCGCCGCTGCCGGCTTTCCCGTCCTTCAGCCCGGAAGCAAACGCTTCACCGGCAGAGGAGGCAAGGTCAACAAGAACCACCGAGGCTCCGGCGCCGAACAGCCTGCGGGCAGTAGCTGCGCCCAGACCCGAGGCACCTCCCGTGATCAGCGCAACGCTGCCTGTGACGTCCATACATCCTCCTTGATGTGCGCGCGCTCCGGCCGAAGTCCACGTAGCGTTAGTTAGTGAATGTTAACTGAAATTACCCCGCCCACGCACCATCCGGCGTTGCCCGGCCCTGCCGTGGGCGCGGCTAGGGTGGATGCCATGACTTCCGCGGATGCTTCCACTCCCGTTGACTGGCACGAAAGGGCCAACGAGGCCGCACGGTCAGTCACCGCACTCTTTGGCAGAAGGCTGTTCTTCTTGCCGGGCACACATCTTGGCGCCGTCCAGTGGCCCGTTCCCGGCTGGCGCGACGACGTGAAGGGCAAACTGCTCCAGCCTTGGCACTACTGGTGGCAGGCCCACTACGTTGACTGCCTGGTGGATGCGGGCCGCCGGGAATTGGGCAACGGCGCCACCCCCGCCGCAAAGTTCAACGGCCCGGAGCATCCCAGCGCCGGAAGGCTCGCCTCCCGGATGGTGACCGGGATCCGGCTGCGCAACGCCCTGACGTTCGTCAACAACTACTACGACGACATGGCATGGCTTGCCCTGGCCACCCTCCGGCTGGACACACTCGCGGAGGAGACGCGCCGGCCGGGGCGGCGGCGCAACGAGGCCGTCCGCAGGACCCTCACGCTTCAGTTCGATGCGGCGTGCACTGATGACCTGGGCGGCGGTTCCTTTTGGAGCAAGAAACGCGATTTCAAGAACACGCCGGCCACCGCACCCGTGGCCCTCTTCTATGCCCGCACGGGGCAGCCGGCGAAGGCGCAACGGCTGCTGGACTGGCTAAATGCGACCCTCTTGGACGAGGAGCAGGGCCTGTACCTTGACGGCGCCCGGCTGGGCCCGGACGGGAATGTGCTGATCGAGCGGGCCGTCTACACCTACAACCAGGGCCCGGTCCTGGGCGCACTCCTTGAGCTGGGCGGTGAGGCGAACCTTGCCAGGGCGGCTGCACTGGTGGCGGCGGTGGAGCGCCGCCTGACTGTTCCGGCAGGTGAATCAGGCGGGGCCGGGCCGGTCCTTCGCTGTGAAGGAACGGGCGACGGCGGGCTCTTCACCGGGATCCTGTGCCGGTACCTGGCCCTGGCTGCCGCAGACAGCCGGCTCCCGGCGGGTACGCGGGAAGCAGCGGCCGGGCTGGTCAGGAATACGGCAGCTGCTTTTTGGACCGGACGGCGCCCTGTGGAGAGCTCCGAGGCCGGCAGCCCCGGACATGCTGCAAGCATTTTTTCGATGCAGGCGGACCAGCCGGCGGACCGGTTGTACCCGCCCGGAATCGCCGTGGAACTGTCCACCCAGCTCCAGGCATGGATGACGCTGGAAGCGGCCGCGTCCCTGGAGTCAAGAATCAGGAATTAAGTCACGCCATAGGCACGTAATTTTTGAGAGCCTCGTCACAAATAGCCCCTTCCGGCTATATTCTTAGGTTTGCCTACCCTACAGTTCCTTGCGTGGGCATCTTCTCCGAAAGCCCATGGGGGCTTCGTTCCCCGAGACTTTTCCCCAGAAAGCAGCTCCTTAATGAAGATCCGCAACCGCGCCCTGGCCGGCATCGCACTCGCCGCCAGCGCCGCCCTCGGCCTGTCCGCCTGTGGCGGCAGTGGCACCCCCGCAGCCAATGGAACATCCGAAGCAGCAGAGTCGGGCGGCATCACCGTATACAACGCCCAGCATGAGAGCCTGACCAAGGAATGGATCGACGCCTTCACGGCCGAGACCGGCATCAAGGTCACCATGCGCCAGGGTTCGGACACTGAGCTGTCCAACCAGATCATCCAGGAAGGCGCCGCGTCGCCGGCGGATGTGTTCCTCACTGAGAACTCCCCCGCCATGACGCAGGTCGAAAACGCGGGCCTCTTTGCCGACGTTGACAAAGAAACCCTCAAGCAGGTCCCCGCAGAGTTCGTTCCCTCCACCGGCAAGTGGACCGGCATCGCCGCCCGCTCCACCGTCCTGGTGTACGACAAGAACAAGCTCACCGAGGACAAGCTCCCCAAGTCCATGCTTGACCTGGCCAACCCGGAGTGGAAGGGCAAGTGGGCTGCTTCGCCCACCGGCGCCGACTTCCAGGCCATCGTTTCGGCACTGCTCGAACTCAAGGGCGAGGCCGCCACTGAGGAATGGCTCAAGGGCATGAAGGAAAACTTCAAGGCCTACAAGGGCAACAGCACGGCCATGAAGGCAGTCAACGCCGGTGAAGTGGATGCAGCCCTCATCTACCACTACTACTACTACGGTGACCAGGCCAAGACCGGCGAGAACTCGCAGAACGTCGCTCCGTACTACTTCAAGAACCAGGACCCGGGCGCCTTCCTGTCCGTTTCCGGCGGCGGCGTGCTGAAGTCTTCCAAGAACGCCGAAGCTGCCCAGCAGTTCCTGAAGTTCATCACCGGCAAGAAGGGCCAGGAAGTCCTGAAGAACGGCACCTCCTTCGAGTACGCCATTGCGTCGGAGGTTGCCGCCAACGACAAACTGGTTCCCATCAAGGACCTGCAGGCCCCCACGGTTGATGCAGCCAAGCTGAACTCCACGAAGGTCACCGATCTGATGACCAAGGCCGGACTCCTCTAATACCGTGAGCACCGATCTATCGGCTCCCCCATCAGGGAAGGGCACGACGACGGCGGGCCGGGGCAAGCAGCCCCGCCCGCCTTTCGGCGTTTCAGCGGTGTCCGTCCTGGCCGTACTGATCGCCTTCTTCTCCCTCGTGCCCCTGGGGTACGTGGCGTACATGACCGCGGCAACCGGGTGGGACACCGCCGTCGGCCTGATTTTCCGGCCCAGGGTGCTCGAACTGCTGCTCAACACGCTGCTGCTCACCGTCATTACGGTGCCGCTGTGCCTGCTCCTGGGGGTGGCCGGCGCCTGGCTAGTGGAACGCACAACGCTGCGCGGGCACCGGGTCTGGGCAGTGCTCCTGGCCGCGCCGCTGGCCATCCCGGCCTTCGTCAACAGCTACGGCTGGGTCTCGGCGGTGCCGTCCCTGGGCGGCCTGGGCTCCGGCGTACTCATTGCGACGCTGTCCTACTTCCCCCTGGTGTACATTCCCGCTGCCGCGTCCCTGAGCCGGCTGGACCCCGCCATCGAGCAGTCGGCGGCGGCGCTGGGCCTGGGCAACTGGGCCACGTTCTTCCGGGTGGTGCTCCCCCAGCTCCGCATCGCCATGACCGGCGGCGCCCTGCTGGTGGGGCTGCACCTGCTGGCTGAGTACGGGGCATTCGCCATGATCCGCTTCGATACCTTTACCACCGCGATCATGGTGCAGTACCAGTCCACGTTCAACGGCGCCGCGGGCAACATGCTGGCCAGCGTCCTGGTGTTCTTTTGCCTGCTCCTGCTGCTGGCCGAAGTCCGCAGCCGCGGCTCGGCCAGATACGCCAGGGTGGGGCCCGGGGCGCAGGCCAAGGCGCTGCGGCTGCCGCTGCGCGGATACCAGCTTCCCGCCCAGGCCTTCCTGCTGGCGCTGACCCTGCTCGCCGTGGGGCTTCCCCTGTTCTTCGTCCTGCGCTGGACTGCCCTGGGAGGCGCGCCCGTATGGGCGGCTGCGGAGTTCCTGCCCGCCCTCACCACAACCCTGGCCTACGGGCTTGCCGGCGCGGCCGCCACCACGGTTGTGGGGTTTCCGATGGCTTACCTCGCAGTCCGCCACCCGAGCTGGTTCAGCAAGTCCCTGGAGCTCTCCAACTACGTCACCAGCTCAATGCCTGGCATCGTGGTGGGCCTGGCCTTTGTCACCGTCAGCATCCGCGTGGTTCCGGGCGTCTACCAGACCGCCGGCGTACTGGTGGCGGCCTACGTGCTGTTGTTCCTCCCGCGCGCCCTGGTGAGCCTGCGGGCAGGGCTCGCCCAGGCACCCAAGGAGCTGGACGAGGCTGCGCAGTCCCTTGGCAAGCCGCCGCTGGCCGCGTTCCTTCGGGTCACCCTGCGGTTGACCGCACCTGCCGCTGCCGGCGGCGCCGCCCTGGTTTTCCTTGCCATCACCAACGAGCTCACTGCCACGCTGCTGCTGTCCCCCAACGGGACGCGCACCCTGGCCACCGAGTTCTGGAGCAAGAGCAGCGAGATCGACTACGCGGGAGCGGCGCCCTATGCGCTGCTGATGATCCTGCTCTCGGCACCCATGACGTACCTCCTTTTCCAACAGTCCAAGAAAGTAGCCGGACAGTGACAGCACAATCCACCTCACGGCTGCCGGAGCCCAGGATCGCCCCGTCTGTGGCAGCCAGCACCAACACACACCTTGAGATCGCCGGTGTCACCAAGAACTTCGGCTCGCAGGACGTCCTGCGGGGGGTGAACCTTTTGGTGGCCAAGGGCGGAACCACGGCAATCGTTGGTCCCTCCGGTTCGGGCAAAACCACGCTCCTGCGGCTGATAGCGGGCTTCGAGCACCCGCTGGCCGGCAGCATCGCGCTGAACGGCAGCACAGTGGCTGGTGATGGTGTCTGGGTGCCGGCACATAAGCGGAAGATCGGCTATGTGGCGCAGGACGGGGCACTCTTCCCGCACCTGACAGTGGCCCAGAACGTCGCGTTTGGACTGGATCCGGCGAAGCTCTCCGGAGGCCGCCGCGGCGTCGCCGGCAGGGTGGGTGAACTGCTGGAGATGGTGTCCCTGGATCCGGACATGGCGAAGCGCCGCCCGCACCAGCTTTCCGGCGGGCAGCAGCAGCGGGTGGCCCTTGCCCGCGCGCTGGCACGCGAACCCGAACTGATGCTCCTCGATGAGCCGTTTTCCGCCCTTGATGCCGGCCTCCGGGTAGCCACCCGTAGAGCTGTGGCCCAGGTCCTGGCCGAAACGGGCGTCACCACCATCCTGGTAACCCACGACCAGGCCGAGGCCCTGTCCTTCGCCGATCAGGTGGCGGTGATGCGCGGCGGGAAACTTGCCCAGACAGGCAACCCCTTTGTGGTGTACACCCGCCCGGCCGACCGTGCCACCGCAGAGTTTCTGGGAGACGCCGTCATCCTCGACGCCTGGATGGAAGGTTCCCTGGCCACGTGTTCCCTGGGCGGGATCCCTGTCCGCCGGCCGCCTGCCCAGGGCCGGGTGCAGCTGATGCTCCGGCCCGAACAGATCCGGATTGCCGAGGACAGCCCCATCCGCGGCGTTGTGGTGGACACGGACTACTTCGGCCCGGAAACCACGGTGCGGCTGAAGCTGGCGCTTCCGCCCGAGCTTGCCGGCGGTGCAGACCACCGGTACCCGGGCGGGGGCGAGATCATCACCATCCGGCACTGGAACGCATCCATCGCCCGGCCCGGAATGGAGCTGTGCCTCCGGGTGGTAGGCGAAGGCGTGGCGTTTCCCATCGAACCCTGACCGGGCTGCGCCTCAGCGGATTCCCGCGAGCGGTGTAACTGTGCCGCTTTTGACGCTCACGGGACCGCCCGCCGCCGTGACGCGCACCTCTTTGGTGCCCGATGGCGGGAAGACGAGCGAGGTGAGGCTCTGCCTGCCGCCATCCACAAACACTTCCACCGAGGACCTGTCCACGTAGGCCGTCAGGCGGACGGCTCCACTTCCCGGGCCGCCATCCGACGCCTGGATCTGGCTGTACGTGTCGCGCCCCGCGGCCTTATCGCTGCCTGCATCAGGCCGCGGGACGCCGGCAACGTCGTCGCCGTCCCTGGCAACAAAAGCTTTGCCGGTCGCAAAGTCGTAGCCAACAGTGGCATAGGTCCTGCCGCCGCTTTGCAGGAGCACACGGGCTTCGCCTTTCCCCGATTCCGGCTTCGCCAGTTCAACATCCATCTTGAACGCTCCGCTGGCCGGGAGGGACAGCGCCTCGCCGGACCCGTCCCGGAGCATTCCCGCCGGAATCGGCGTCGGGGCACCCTCCAGGGATTTGAGGGCGGGGGTGGGCGTGGACACCAAAGCCGGCCGCCCGCCGTCGGACTCCAGACGGATGTCCCGCACCACTGACGCCGCGCCGAACCAGTCCTTGGTAGGCAGCTCGCGGGCGTAGGCCCAGTTGTTCATCCACCCGATCACGTGCCGGGAGGACTTGCGCTGCCCGTCGGTCAGCCGCGGGTCGTCCCAGGTGACGGCGGCATAGAAGTCAGATCCTGCGTCGAGCCACTGGTGGCCACCGTCGGCCGTGAATCCCTTGCCGTCCCAGCTGCCCGTCCAGTACGCCAGCCCGGTGGTCCGGCCTTCCGCGGCGCCGTTGGCACTGGCAGCCAGCACCCAGGTCCGCCGTGCCGGATCACCGTCGATGTCCAATTGGAAGAAGTCCGGGCATTCGAGGACGCCCAGGCCCTCGCGCTCAAAGCCGGATGCGTACTTCCACTGCTTCAGGTCCTGGGAAGTGTAGAAGCCGATTTTGTGGCCCTCGGCGAGCAGCATCAGCCACTGGTTGTTGGCTTCGTCTCGCACAATCCGCGGATCGCGCCAGTGCTCCGCGCCGGGGTTCTCCATTACCGGATTCCCGTCGTAGCCGGTGAAGCTGTACCCGTTGTCCGTGGAGTAGAACATGGACTGGCGCTGGACGCCGTCGTGCTGCTGGGTAAGGATCGCCACCACCGCGCCTTTGCCGAAGCCGGCGGTACCTTCGGTGTCGACGATGGCTGACCCGGTTTCGATGTCCCCCAGCCCGTTACGGAACTTGGGGATGGCCACGCCTTCGTTCTTCCAGTGCACCAGGTCCGCGCTGGTGGCGTGGAACCACTCGGTGCCGTTCCCTTCCGGGTAGTCGGCGTTGTAGAGGTAGTAGTAATGCCACTGGCCGTCCAGGAAGAACGGGCGCTGCGGATCGTTCATCCACCGCTGCTCGGGGGTGAGGTGGTAGGCCGGGCGGTACCCCGGGTTTGCGGCAGGAGCCTGCAGTTGCGCCGCATCGGCCGCAGGCCACGTCCGCTCCTCACCCAGGTCCGCGAGCAGGGCGTCCCGCGCCTCGGAACGGATGCACGCTGGAAGCTGCACGGCTTCCGGATCCTGCCGCACGGCGTCGGCTGTGCTGCTGCGCAGGAAAACCTGGCCGTCCACCCGTACCCCGGCCAGCCAGCCGCTGCCGCACTGAATGCTGCGCACATCTTCCGCGCCCTCCGCCGGTATGTCCTTTCCGCGCTCCCCCAGCGTCCGGTCGTTACCCTTGAGCCACAGCGAGGCGTAGGCACCCGTCTGCTCCCGGGCAGCGGCCTGGGCAGCTGCGACACTGCCAAGGACATGGCCGGCCTTGGCGCCTGCCCCGGAACCGGCGTTGCCGGACAGGACCAGGGAGAGGACCACCGCCAGAGCGGCAACGGCCGCCGCGGCCGCCCACCACAAAGGCCGGCCCGGGAAAGTGCGGGGAGTTCTGAAGGGTTTGCGGATCATGGGTATCGTTCCGTCGCCGAACACACAAATGCCGCCCCCCGGATGAGGAGGCGGCATCAGCGCAAGTGAACCATCAACCCTACGCGTTCACACGCCAGGACCCAATTACTGTTACATCCCGGCCGGCCGCTTCTTCTGCGGGTATGGCGTCTCGCCGCGGGCCAGCATCTCCACGAATCCGGCAATTTTCCGTTCGCGGGTGGCGGCCTGCTTGACAGAGTTGGTCCGGTAAATCAGGGCGAAGCGGTTGGTTTTGGTGAGAACATCGAACATCGCCTGGGCGGCCGGAACGGCGGCGATGGCGGCGGCCAGATCCGCTGGAACCTCGGCCGTGGCCTGCCCGTCATACGCCTTGTCCCAGCGGCCGTCCGCCTTGGCGGCATTCACGGCTGCCCAGCCGGCGTCTGTCATCCGGCCCTCGGCGTCCAGCCGGGCCACATGGCCGACATTCCGGGCAGACCACGGGCTTTTGGGCCCCCGCGGCGTCATCCGCTGCAGTGATGTTTCGCTGTCCCGGCTCTTGCTCTGGCCATCGATCCAGCCGAAGCACAGTGCCTCATCCAGCGCCGCCGCATAGTCCAGCGCCGTGACCTGCCCGCCCTTTTTATGCAGGACCAGCCACACACCACGGCTGGTCTTGTGGTTTTCCTCCAGCCAGCCGCGCCAGGCGGCGGCGTCCGGCACCAGCAGTTCCTCGAGTTCAACAGCCATGGCCCTATTCTGCCCGTGACCCGCGACGGCACAACCCCTCCCCGGCAGACACCGGCCGTGGCACCATGGCCTTACGCCCGCTTCACCGAACAAAAGGAAAGACCATGCTGCGTGTCCGACCGCTCCATTTCACGTCCAGGACCGATGTCTGGGAGCTGCTGCTCACCGAGTTGGGCATGGTCCGCACCGAAAATGAGCCCGGCTGGCAGGTGTTCGACGCCGGTTCGGGCCGCCTTGCCCTCCACGCCGTTCCGGACGGAGCAGCCGAGGACGGAACCACCGCATTCGCAGTGGAGGTGGGTGACCTTGCGGAGTTCGCCCGCCGCACCAACCTCTCGGCCCGGGATGCTGGAACCACCCCCGCGGAAATCATCACGGCGGGCCACGGCGAAACCTGCCGGATCACAGCACCGGACGGATTCACTTTCCTGGCCGACAAAGCCGTCCACACGGCCCAGTGCGCCGACGCTGACCCGGCCCTGGCCGTCGTCGGGGTCTGGTTTACGGAGGACACAGCCTCGGCAACACGGACCCTGCAACATATTGGCGCCCGTCCCCGCCCGGTGCCTGACGCTGACGAAACCGCCGACTTCACGGCCAAAAACGGAGGGGTGCTTCTGGTGCGTCCGGCCGGGGGCACGCCCCGGTCCGGCCTGGGTTTTGAGTACGACGGCGGCCTGGAACCATTGCGGGCCCGCCTCGCCTCCGCGGGGTTTGAGGCAACGGTGACGGAGGAGGCCTTTGGCAGCACCCTCCACGTGGCCAACCCGGACGCCGGGTCCGGCGCGGACCACGTGCCGGGGGCGGTGTGGGTCTCCGGGCGCCGTCCCATGGGGTAGAACTTAAGCATGAACGTGCGCACACCTGACCCGAATCCCGGCTGGCTCTCCGAAGAAGACCTTTTTGAGGCGCGCGGGCGGCTGCCCATGGTGTACGTGGAGGCTGTGCCGGTCCGGCTCGATCCGCTGGGTTTCGTCAACGAAGTGGGAACCCTGCTCCAGGCCGACGAGGACGGAACCATGGTCCGTTCGCTGGTGTCCGGGCGCGTCATCTACCGCGAAACCATCCGGGCAGCCCTTCTCCGGCACATGGAAAAGGACCTTGGCCCGCTGGCGTTTCCGCAGCTGCCCATCAGCCCCGTCCCCTTCACGGTGGCGGAGTACTTCCCTGCCCCGTCCCAGACCGGCTTCACCGATGAGCGGCAACACGCCGTGTCCCTGGCCTACGTCATCCCTGTAACGGGCGAATGCGAACCGCGCCAGGACGCCCTGGAGCTGACCTGGATGACCCCCGAGGAAGTCCTGAGCCCGGGCGTACAGATGGAGTTCAGCGGCGGGCGCGGCGGCCTGATCCGGCAGGCGCTGGCCTTCGCGGGCGTAGGGTTCTGACACCCTCGGCAGCACCCGGCGTCCCCGACTTCCGGCGCCCTCCTTTGTAGACTGTAGGGCGGACCGCAAGAGAACCTAAGGACTCCCATGACCGAAACACCAGCCGCCCGGAACTACAGCGAACAGCAGGCTGGATCTCTGACCACCGGCAGCCACATCCTGCTGCCGGACGGTGAGCGGACAGCGGAAATCCGCCAGGTTGAGCTTGAGCAGGACGATTTCGGCGCGCCCGCGCTGGTCCTCGCCAGCCTGTCCGGCGGAGGCACCTTGCGCATCGCCGTGGGCACGTCGGTGACTGTGGTGGACGGAGCGTTCGACGGCGTCACGCAGCTTCCGCTGCAGGCCACCCCCTCCGTGGTGGCGGGCACTGCCGGGGCCGTTGGCGCCGCCGGGGAAACGGGACCCGCTAAGGAGGCCGGGCTGGAGCAGCCCGGCGGAGGGGCGGCTGCGGCACCTGCTGCTCCCGCCGTCGTCGTGCCACCCCTGCCTGCTGTCCCGCCGGCGGTCACCGGCCCCGGTGAGGAGGAACTTGCCCTGATCCCGGCGCCGAAGGGGACGCCGGAGTCTGTGGTGGAAGCCACGGCCGAAGCCCACCCGGACGCGGAAGGTGTGCTGCTGCTGGCCGACCGGCTGGCGAAGGGGGTTAACTTCAAGTCCGGCAGCTGCCTGAAAGACCTTAGCGACCTCGCCCACGAACTCTTCATCACCCTCAAGGACGCGGACGGTTCCCTGGCCGTCGCGGACCTGCTCAACGTGCTGCCCTATGACGGGAACCCCGGCCGGTGGGCCTCCGTGGAAGCCTCCCTGGCGCTCTCCAGCTACATCTGCCGGCAGAACGGCCAGGAAGCGCGGGCCGAGGTCTACGAAAAGCTGCTCCGCACCCCGGAAAACCAGGAAACGGACCCCTTCAAGGCCCGGATGGCCGCGAAGGTGCGGCAGCGCTCGCTCAACGAGCCCAACCTGTACGACAAGGAAATCTTCCGGTCCATCGATAACTCCAACCACGAGGCAGAGCGCGAATGGCGGCTGCTGCGGCTCGAATCCCTGTTGTTCCTGCGGGCACACGGAGGCTCCGAGACCATCCTGCCCGGCGAGCTCGAGCGCCGCATCAGCAACGAACTTGAGGCCGTCCGCTCCTGAACTCCAGGGTGGACAAATACCCCCTACCCGGCGCCGGGCAGGGGTTGTACATTCGGGGCTATGACTAACAATCTGAGCGTTGTGATCAATGCTGACGCGCCGCAGGTCTGGACGATGCTGCGCGAACCGTCCAAGGTTGCCCAATGGCACGGCTGGCAGGCCGAGGACCTTGACGCCGAGATCAAGCAGATCTACTTCTCAGGGGACGAGGAGGAGTCGCCGGACCACACCAGCTTCACAGTCCACGGCGGCGACGTCTTCGAGCTCCATCCTGAGCCGAACGGGACGCGCGTCAGCATCACCCGGGCAGCGCTGGACCATAATTCGGAGTGGGCTGCCTGGGATGAGGACATCACCCAGGGCTGGCTGACCTTCCTGCAGCAACTCCGCTTCGCCCTTGAGCGCCATCCGCACGGCAAGCGCCACACCCTGTTCCTCCAGGTGCCCGGCGGCCCTGGTTCCGCCATTGAAAAACTTGGCCTTTCGGACGTTCCGGCCCCGGGCAAGGAGTACACGCTGACCTTGGCCACCGGCGAGGAGATCTCCGGGAAGGTCTGGTACCGGAGCAACCATCAGGTAGGGCTCACCGTCCACAGCTACGCGGAGCACGGCGACGGGCTGCTGATTGTTGCTGACCAGCCAAAGATTGCGGATGTCCGGCCCGACGGCGGGTCCCTGGTGGTTATTTCCACCTATGACCTGGGCGCGGCCAGGGTCGATGCGATCCGTTCGTCGTGGGACTCCTGGCGGGCTGAGAACTACCCCACAGCGGAACCGGTGAGCTGAGGGGCCTGCCCCATTTGCTGGCACACTGGTACGGTGCCAGCCAACACTGCTTCCGCTTCGTCCCCTTCTGCCCCGGCGGCTGCCCCCGCCGGGGAAACCGCGCTGTCCCGGCAGTCTGAGTTCGGTTTCCGCGTCGGTTCCCGCCTCGCGGAGGCGTGTCCGCCGTCCGCAGCCCAGGTTTCGGCCAACGGCGGGGAATTCCTGGGCCGCACCGGTACCATCACCACTCCCCATGGTGAGATCCGGACGCCCGCGTTCATCGCTGTGGGGACCAAGGCCACGGTGAAGGCCGTGCTGCCCGAATCCATGGCGGACCTTGGCGCGCAGGCCCTGCTGGCCAACGCTTACCACCTGTACCTGCAGCCGGGCGCGGACATCCTCGATGAGGCCGGCGGCCTGGGTGCCTTTATGAACTGGTCCGGGCCCACGTTCACGGACTCGGGCGGATTCCAGGTGATGAGCCTGGGGTCGGGGTTCAAGAAAGTCATCGACATGAAGTCCGTTGATGCGTCCGGGCCCGATGACGCCGTGGCCCCCGGCAAGGAGCGCCTGGCCCACATCGACGACGACGGCGTCTGGTTCAAATCGCACCTGAACGGGGACAGGCACCGCTTCTCCCCCGAAATCTCCATGCAGGTGCAGCACCAGATCGGCGCGGACATCATGTTTGCCTTTGACGAGTTGACCACCCTGCAGAATTCCCGGGGCTACCAGGAGGAGTCGCTGGAGCGCACGCGGCTGTGGGCGGAGCGGTGCATCGCGGAGCACTTCCGGCTGACGGATTCGCGGGTGGGGAAGCCGTACCAGGCCCTGTTCGGTGTGATCCAGGGCGCTCAGTACGAGGACTTGCGCCGGAAGGCGTGCCGGGACCTGGGCGCCATGCCGTTTGACGGCTTCGGCATCGGCGGGGCTCTGGAAAAAGAGAACCTGGGAACGATTGTCCGGTGGTGCAACGAGGAGCTGCCCGAGGACAAACCACGCCACCTGCTGGGCATCTCCGAGCCGGACGACATCTTCACCGCCATCGAAAACGGCGCCGACACCTTCGACTGTGTCTCCCCCACCCGCGTGGCCAGGAACTCGGCGTTCTACACCCCGCAGGGCCGCTTCAACCTCTCGGGCGCTAAGTACAAGCGCGATTTCGGCCCGCTCCAGGACGGCTGCAACTGCTACACCTGCACGCATTACTCGCGGGCCTACATCCACCACCTGTTCAAGGCCAAGGAGATGCTCTCCGCCACCCTGATCTCCATCCACAACGAGCGGTTTGTGGTGAAGATGGTGGATGACGCCCGGCTGGCCATCGAATCCGGCACCTTCTTCGAGTTCAAGGCCGAGACGCTGGGCCAGTATTACTCCTGAGTAATGCCCCCGCCGGTTCCGATATCCTGACCCCATGCCCATCGAAATTCCCGCCGCAGCTGGCACCGCCGAGGCCCTCGTGGCCCGGCCCTCCGCCGGCACCGGCACCTTCCCCGGCGTCATCCTCTACATGGACGCCTTCGGCCTGCGCCCCCGCATCCAGGACATGGCCCAGCGGGTGGCCGATTGGGGCTACATCGTCCTGGCGCCGAACGTCTTCTACCGCGAAGGCAAGGCCGCCGAGCTCGCCCCCACCACTGACATGACCACCCCGGCCGGCAGGGAAACCGCCGGCAAGGCCGCCTTCCCGAGGGTCGGTCGGCTCACTGCGGACAAAGCAGTGGCTGACGTGGACGCGTGGGTCAAGGCGCTTGGCGCGCTCGACGGCGCAGCGCCGGGCCCGATCGGCGCCTTCGGCTACTGCATGGGAGCCAGGCTGGCCGTCCGCACCGCAACGGCGCGGCCGGATGTGGTGGCAGCATGCGCCGGATTCCATGGCGGGGGACTGGCCACCGACGCCCCGGACAGCCCCCACCTCGGACTTGCCCAGGCCCGCGCCCGGTTTGTGTTCGGCCACGCCGACCATGACCCAAGCATGGCTCCCGACGCCGTCGCCAGGCTGGGCGAGGCGCTCCAGTCCGCCGGCCTTGAGGCGTCGAACGAGATCTACCCCGGAGCCTCCCACGGCTATTCCATGGCGGACACCTCGGCCTTCCACGCCGAGGCGACGGAACGTCACTTCCGGGAGCTGCGGGCGCTGCTCGATGCCACCCTCAAGGGTTAGCTACGCGCCGTAGCTGGGTTCACGCTTCTTGACCCAGCCGATCACCAGGGACGTGACCGGCACAAAAATGAACTCCACCAGGGTCTTGTACACGAAGCCCACCACCACGTAGTTCACAAACGTGCCGAAGTCGGTGATGCCGATAACGGAGGCGGCGATGCTGCAGAAGATCAGGGTGTCCACGAACTCGCCCGCACCTGACGAGCCCATCAGCCGCGCCCACAAGGACTTTTCCCCGGAGCGGGCCTTCATCTTCACCAGGATCCAGGAGTTGATGGTCTGCCCGGCGAGGAACGCCAGCAGCGAGGCGAGCACAATCTGGGGAACGGGGCCCAGGGCGCCTTCCAGCGCGGCCTGCTTGGACATTCCGTACTCGTCATCGAAGCCGGGCAGTGCGATGATCACCCAGTAGCAGAGGGACGCGAACACGGACAGCGCGAAGGTGGTGAAGATGGCTTTGCGGGCCACCTTGAAGCCGTAGACCTCGCTGATGACGTCGCCCAGGATGTACGCCAGCGGGAACAGGAAGAAGCCACCGTCAGTGATGATGGGGCCGATCGCCACACCCTTTGAAGCACCGATGTTGGACAGGATCAGCACCACGGCCATCACCGCCAGCATGATCCCGAAGTAGGGGGAACCGATGGAAGCGAACCTGGCGCCGCTGCCGGCATGAGTGGTTTGGGGCGCGGCGTTCTGGCCTGGGGCTGAGGGCATGGGGTTCCGTTCGTAGTGGTTCGCTCGGGGCCCGGAGAGAATGGGGCGGCCGGCTGTATTAGCACTGTCCGCCCCATTGTCCCATTGAACGGGTACTGTCCGGGGCACTGTTCAGGCACACAAAGCGGACGGTCGACGGCGGATGGCAGGATGGTGCCATGACTTCCGATTCCACCGATGTCCAGTCCCCCGCAGCAGCTCCCGCCGTCGCCCTGACGATCGCGGGATCCGAAGCCACCGGCGGTGCCGGTGCGCAGGCTGACCTGAAGACCTTCCAGGAGCTGGGGGTCTTTGGCATTGCCAACCTGACCTGCATCGTGTCCTTAAACCCGAACGACAGCTGGAACCACCGCTTCGTGCCGGTTGACCAGCAGGTGATCGCCGACCAGCTGGAGGCAACGACGGCAGCGTACGGCCCGTCGTCGGGCGCACCGTCCGTACTGGACACGGTGAAGATAGGGATGCTGGGCAGCCCGGCCACCATCAGCACTGTGGCAGGCGCACTGGACGGGGGCGGGTTCCGCAACGTGGTGCTGGACCCGGTGCTGATCTGCAAGGGCCAGGAGCCGGGACACGCCCTGGACACCGACCAGGCGCTGAAGGCACAGATCCTTCCGCTGGCCACCTTCGTGACGCCCAACCACTTCGAGGCGGAATCCCTCTCCGGCCTGGAGATCACGGACGTGGAGTCCCTGAAGGCAGCAGCCGTGCGTATCCACGAGCTCAGCGGTGCCGCCGTGCTCGCCAAGGGCGGGGTGCGGCTGGAAGGCCCGGACGCCGTCGACGTTTTCTACGACGGTGAAACCCTTGAGGTGCTGCGCGCGGAGAAGGTGGGCGAGGTGGCGGTGTCCGGAGCAGGGTGTTCCTTGGCCGCCGCGGTCACCGCCGAACTGGCCAAGGGCGCGGCGCCGCTGGAGGCGGCACGGACAGCGAAAGCGTTTGTTACCGCCGGGATCCGGAACCGCGTGGCCTCCGGTGCGCCGTTTGATGCCCTGTGGCAGGGCGGCCCGCGCTAGCATCCCCCCTTGCCCTGCTGCTTGCCCTATTGCCGGGCTGCCGCCACCGGAGCCTCGTCCAGGAGGGCTTCGGCGATGAGCGTGGCAGTCCGGGCGATGAAGGCCCGACGACGTTCCAGCCGGTCCGGTGCGGCGCCGGCGAGCAGTTCGTCGATCTGCGGCAGCACCGGCCAGCCGTCGCAAAGCGTCACGATGGTGATAACAAGGTCGGCAGCGTCGGTCCGGTCGATGCCCGTCAGGACGCGGAGCATCTGGTCCACCTTGGCGGCACAATGGTCTGCCCGGGTGGCACGGTCCACTGTGTTGCGGCCGCGCTCCAGACCTTCCCAGAACAACAGCCGCGCAAGCGCACTGTCCTTGGTGTGACGGTCAAAGAGCTTCGCCGCGTACTCTCCCACAGCCGCAGCGCCATGCCCCTCGATGGGGACTTCGGTCATCACCCGGACCAGTTCCGCGGCCAGGACGGCGTCAAAGAGATCGTCCTTCTTGCCGAAGTACTGGTAGATGCGTTCCTTGTTCACGCCGGCGGCGGCCGCGATGCGGTCCACCCTGGCACCGGCCAACCCTTTTTCGCTGAATTCCTCGGTGGCAGCAGCCAGCAGCAGCGCTTTGGTGCGTTCAGTGTCCCAGGCCATAACGATATTCTACGCGATTCCAACTAGGTAGTTGCACTTTGCCCGGCAGGGGTCTACTGTCAATTCCAGCAAAAGCAACCGTCTAGTTGGAGATTCCCGTGAACAATCCCGCCGCTCCCGCCGCCGTCACTACAGCAGCCGCTCCCGCGTCCGTCCCGGTTGCTGTCCCCTCCCCGTCCATCCACGTTCGGGCAGTCATCACGTGGCTGGCCATCTTTCCCCTCGTCGCCGTGGGCATGCTGTTGAGCGCACCGGTGACGGAAAGCTGGCACCCCGTCCTCCGTGCCCTGGCCCTCACGCTGGTGGTTGTCCCGGCGGCCGTGTACGTGGTGCTGCCGCGGCTGTTCGCGGCGTACGGCGCGATCGTCCGCCGCGCAGTGGAAAAGTCCCGCCGCTAAGCCGCACAGGCCCGCCGCACCGATCAACCGCGCAACCATCAGCGTGGGTCGGTGACCTTTCCCATAAACAGCGGCAGCCCAGTGTCCGTGTGCACGATCTGGTAGTGGAACGGCCGGTCGAAGGTGATGGACCTTTCGGGCTCGGCCGGGGCACTCGTGGCCATGCCGTTGATCTGGGTGACGGCCGCGGCCACCGTTCCCTTTTCCGCGACGGTAATGTTCGCGTCCTGCGCAGCCTGGGTGAGCACCATGCCCGGCTGGATTGCATCAAAATCCGTGATGGTTTCCAAGGTTCTGCGCAGGCCCATGTGCTCGAACACTTCCCGTAAATCAAAGCTGCTCTTGTGGTCCCAAGTGGGCAGCGCGATGTCCACCATCCCGGGATCTGCGGCTTCCAGGGCATCTGCCACCGCGGCCAACAGGTCCGCCTTGATGGCGGCAGCACCGCCGTCGGAACCCCTCGCGGGAAGAACCAGCCGCATCACAAACCCCTCGCCATACGGCAGGTCCACCGCCTGCCAGCCGGCACCCTCGGCGTACGCCATGTACTGCGAGCCGTGCATCATGGGCACGCTGGCGGTTCCCTGCGCCGTGGCAAACGGGGCATCGGACGTAGCCTCAGCAGCAAAGGGGGTCTCCCAGGCGCCGGCAAAATACACGGCGTTCAGGAGGCTGAAGGTGTTCCTGGTGTCGTACTTGGCGGGCGCCTTCTCGATCCGGCCGCCCGTATTCCTGTTGACCCAGGCGTCCATGGCCGGCTTCGTGACCGCTTCGTCAGGGAAATCCACGGGGTACACGCCGGTGCCGTAGTGCTTCGCCAAGGTCTTCAGGTAGTCCTCCCCGGTAGGAGTGCTCCGGTCCACAAACAACCCGTTCGCCGTGTGCATCAGGGGCTTGGCGGGCGGGTTTTCCTCGTCCACTGAGCCCGGGTCGCCGTCGTACTCCTCCAACGAGGCGAGCAACGCGTTCATGGCCTCGTCCCGGGCGGCAGCCGGGAGGCCGAGCACGTCATCAATCTCCGCGGCAGCCTCCCCGGTTGCGCCCGCGCGAAGCATGGCCAGGGCAATCAGCAGGCTGCCGGGCGACGCAACCACGTTGCACTCTCCCCCGCTGGCCAGCAGGGCATCCCCCAGCGTGAAGGCGGAATTCCGGAAACTGGCCACCTCATCCCTGAGGGCCGCGATGTCCACCGAGGCACGCTCCACGCCGTCTGCCTTGAGCAACTGCGGCGGCGCCGGTGCAGCACAACCCGCCATGGCCAGTACGGCGCCAAACGCCATTGCCCGCTGGAAATGCTTCACGGCTGTTGCCTCCCCCGGCATCACACGGCAGTAATCCGCCTGATCCCAGTGAAACAGCGACGACGGCAGCGGACCATGCCGGTAGGGTCACGCTTTGCACTCATTTAGGTCTCACGCCCCCGCGATGTCCCCCACAGGACGCTCTCTCACTTAACGCGGGGAACCCCGGAACGCTCTATCACTAAACGCGGCAAAACCCGGAACGCTCCATCACTTTCCTGAAGAGAGTGATAGAGCGTTCGGGTATTTACCGCAGGATCTGATAGAGCGTCCTGCAGTGGTGGGCGTACGACGGCGGGTGCCCACCCGCCGTCGTACGCTCCTTTGTTTTTCCGTCTTTGTTCCTTCTCCCGGCGTCACACGCCGAGGGAGTCCTTGTCCTTGCCGCTGCCCGTGGGCGCCTGGTCCCAGGCGTGGCCCTGTTCGTCATCCAGGTGCGTGGCCTTCTTGTTCTTCAGCGCGAAGATGTAGACCAGCAGCGAGATGGCGATCGCAACGGTGACGTAGGTGAAGAACAGGTCCTCCCGCTCCGCCTTCTGGAAGGCGGCGCCGATCAGCGGCACGGTGCCCCCGAAGAGCGAGTTGGCGATCGCATAGCCCAGGCCCACGCCCAGGGCACGGATGGAGGCCGGGAACAGCTCGGCCTTCACCAGTGCGTTGATGGAAGTGTAGCCGCCCACGATCAGCAGTCCGCCCATCATGAGCAGGAACGCGGTGAACGGATCCTTGGTGCCGGCCAACGTGGACAGCAGCGGCCAGGTGAACAGCACGCCGGTGATGCCGAACCAGAGCAGCAGGGGTTTGCGGCCAACCTTGTCCGAGATGATGCCGTAGACGGGCTGCAGCAGCATGAAGATGAACAGGGCCCAGAAGTTGATCACGGAGGTGTCGGTCTTGGCGATGCCTGAGGTATCGTTCATGAACTTCAGGATGAAGTTGGTGTACGTGTAGAAAGCTACGGTGCCGCCGAGGGTGATGCCGATGCAGATCAGCAGTGGCTTCCAGTACTGGGTGAACAGCAGCTTCATGGTGCCAGGCTGTGCTTCCCCGGCGGCCGGGGCCTTGGCGGCCTGGATCTGCTCGGCCGACACGGTTTCTTCCATGGAGCGCCGCAGCCACAGGACCACCAGCGCTGCCACGCCGCCGATAGCGAACGGGATGCGCCAGCCCCATTCGGTGAGATCACCCTTGGGCATGGCGTTCTGCAAAATCACCAGGACCAGCAGTGCCAGCATCTGGCCACCCACCAGGGTGACGTACTGGAAGCTGGAGAAGAACCCGCGGCGTTTGCTGGTGGCCGCTTCCGACATGTATGTGGCGCTGGTGCCGTACTCGCCGCCCACGGAGAATCCCTGGATAACGCGGATGAGGACCAGCAGGATCATCGCCCAGAGCCCGATCACGTCCTGGGTGGGGAGGACGGCGATAGCGAAGGAACCGGCAGACATCAGGGTCACGCTGAGCGTCAGTGCTGCCTTGCGGCCCTTCCGGTCCGCGTACCGGCCGAAGAACCAGGCACCGATGGGGCGCATCAGGAAGGACGTCGAGAAAACGGCCATGGCTTCAAGGCCGGCCTGGAGTTCGTCCTTAGAGTTGAAGAAGTGCGCCTGGAAGTAGGCGGCGAAGACTGTGTAGACGTAGAGGTCGTACCACTCCACCAGGTTGCCCGCGGAGCCCTTCAGAATGTTGCCCACGGCGCGCCGGGTCTGTGCCGATTCGCTGACTGCTGCGGTTTGCTGGCTGCTCATCGCTGAACCTTCCTTGGCTGCGCGGTCCCCGCTGTCCGCTCCGGCCTGATTTTTGTGCTGTCCATGGCAGCGTTGCTCATGGTTCCTCCTTGAGGTTGTTCGTCCCCTCGCAAAGCTTGAGGACCTCATCCAAGCTATGCGTGAGCCACGGCACAGCCCAAGCGAAAACGGAATTCCTAACACTTCCTTAGGTATTCGTTCCTTTTTGCCGTGGTGCCGGATGGCTCCTGCGCGCGCGGCGGAGAACCGGTGGAAGGGGTAATCTGCCAAGGGCAGGCAGAGTGGTGCGGGACAGTCGTCCGGGGAGCCGCGACATCGTGCCGCTCGAAAGGGAACAGGAACTGGCTATGGATGTGCTCATCGTCGAGGATGACGACGCCATGGCATCCGCCCTCGAAGCGGCGGTGGTTTCTGCCGGGCACACCTCCAGCAGGGTGTCCCGCGGCGCGGACGCGCTCCTCGGGCACCGGCGGTTCGGAGTTATCTTGCTGGACCTGGGACTCCCGGACATGGACGGGCTGGAAGTCCTGCGCAAGCTGCGGCAGGTCACCGATGTTCCCATCCTGATCCTGACCGCGCGCGACGACGAACGCAGCGTGGTGCTGGGCCTGCGCTCCGGAGCCGACGACTACCTGGTCAAACCGGTCAAGCTGGTGGAGCTGCTCGCCCGCATTGAGGCTGTGACCCGCCGGGCGGCCAGGTCGCAGGACACCCGGCAGCGCCTCATCACGCTGGGCGAACTGGAAGTGGACCTCGAACGCCGGGTGGCTGTCCTCGCCAAGGAAGACCTTCCCCTGACGGCCACGGAATTCGACCTGCTCGCACTCCTGGCCAGCCATGCAGGTTCAGTGGTGACGCGGGAGCAGATCCTGGACTCGCTGTGGGGTGATGCGTTCGTCGCCTCCTCCCGTGCCCTGGATGTTCATCTGACCGGCCTCCGCGCCAAGCTTGGACTTCCGGGCTTCATCATCAACGTCCGGGGCGTGGGCTACCGCATCGAGGCGGATTCTGCGTGAGGCTCCGCGTCCTCGGGATCCTGAGCGTCCTGTCCGTCCTACTGGTCCTCATCGCGTCCAACACCATCCTGGCGTCGGCCGGCAGGGAACTTACCCAGGAGCTTCAAATCAACCGGGCCGCTTCCCTGAACCGGCTCGCCCAGGTCGCTTTCGACGCCGGGGCCGACGGCGGCGAGGCCACCCAGCTGCAGGCTGAGATGGACCGGTACTCCGAGCTCTATGGGGAAGGCGTCCTGATCCGGCTGCAGCAAGGCACCCTGCGCTCCGGCGGCCTCAGCGAGGACCGGGCCGACGTACGGGACGCCCTGGCCAGGGCAAGCCTGAACCTGAGTGACACCACGCTGGCGCCGGTTCAACCCTTCGGCACCGGTTCGGCGGTGATCTCCCGTTCCTTCGGAAGTGCCAGCCAAGTGCTCGGGGCGGCGGTCCTGGAAGTCAACCAGGACGCTGCCCGCCAGAAACTGCGCGAACGCTGGCTCGCCGTCGGGCTGGCTGCAGCCGCCCTCGCGGCCCTGCTCCTCATCGCCGCAGAACGGGTGACCCGCTGGGTGCTGCGCCCGGTGCACCGGCTTAATGCCGCCGTCGCCGAGCTTGAAACGACCGGCCGGAGCGGTCAACTGCCGGAGGAAGGCCCGCCCGAGTTGAGGCAGCTGAGCCGGTCCTTCACCTCCATGGCGCAGAGTGTCAGCGACAGCCTCGAAGCCCAGCGCCAGCTCATCGCGGACACCTCCCATGAGCTCCGCAACCCAGTGGGAGCGCTGCGGCTGCGGATCGACCTGCTGCAGTTGGAACTGAAGACAACCAAGGACCGGGCTGCTGCTGCCGCAGTGGTCACGGAGCTTGAACGTGTGGAGGAGATCCTGGACGGCGTGTTGAAACTTGCCGCGGCGGAGCACCGGGCCTTCGAGGACTCGGCCGGCACCCCGTCTGGAGTTCCCTCCGCTGGGGACCGGACTCCCATTGACCCCTTCCCCGTCCTGCAGGGGGAAGCCGAACGGGCAGGACCCGCTGCCCAGCGGGCCGGCGCCGCCATTGTGCTTGGGAGCCCGCCCCAACAGCCGGCACTCATCGCCTGCCGCCCGGACGACCTGGCGCAGATGGTTGGCGAACTGTTGAACAACGCCATCAAATACGCCGGCCGCGCCGCTATCAAAGTTTCTGTGCGCGCACGCGGCAACACCGTGGTGATTGAAGTGTCCGACGACGGGCCGGGGCTTTCATCCGAGGAAAGGTCAGCGGCCATGCAGCGGTTTTGGCGCTCGCCCCGGCACAGGACTTTGAGCGGCAACGGCCTGGGCATGACCATCGTGGAGAAGCTGGCCGTGGCGAATGGCGGACGTCTTGTATTGGCTACGGCGGAGCCCCACGGCCTGCGTGCCTGCCTCGAATTTCCACACGCCGGCGACGTTCCAAGCGGGAACACCAACCGGCAGGCGGGCCCGCATGGGTGAGCCTTCTTCCCCTCTGATTGCACCCTCCCTGTCCAGGCGTGGGATCCTGGCCGGTGTGGGGGCCGCAGCGGCGGGGATTCTATTGCCGGCTTTGAGCGCCTGCACTCCGGAAGACCGGGTGGATTCTTTAGTTGTGGCTGGTGGCGAGCCGGGCGGTTTCTACCTCGAGTTCGCTACCCTGCTTGCCGCCTCGCTGCAACGCAACGGGGTGGCCCGGCAAGCCACTGCCCTCCAGACGGGCGGAAGCCTGGACAACCTCGCGCACCTTATGAGCGGGCGGGCCACGTTCGCCGTCGCCCTCGCTGATGCCGCTGCCCAACGGGCAGCGGGGAAGAGTGCATCCGAGGCAGGAATCACCGCTTTGGGAAGGGTCTACGAAAACTACGTCCACTGTGCGGTGCGGCAGGCGAGCGGTCTTCGCGCCATCTCCGACCTGGCCGGCAGGACGGTGGCTGTGGGTGAGCCGGGGTCCGGAACGTCCCTGACAACACCGCGCCTTCTCGAAGCAGCCCGGCTCACTTCCGTCAACGCCGGTGAAGGTGCCGCCGGCGGTGGAGGACAAGCGGTGACCGTCCTGAACCTGGGACTCAATGACGGGTTGTCAGCACTGCGGGAGGGATCAGTGGATGCCTTGTTCTGGTCGGGAGGTGTTCCCACCGCCGCCATCGCAGCCGCCCACCACGACGTGGGGCTGAATTTCCTGGATCTCTCGGTGCTGCTGCCAGTGCTGCGTGGCCAGTACGGCGCCTTTTACGACCGGGTGCTCATCCCGGCCGGGGCGTACGAGGGGCTTCCCGCCGTCTGGACGGTGGGGGTGACCAACCTGCTGCTGTGCCGTAGCGATCTGGCGGACACCGCCGTAAAGCGGACTGTGGAGCTGTTGGTCAATCGCGCGGAGGAGCTCATTCCCCAGTCCAGCCTGGGTGTCCAGTTCCTCAGCCCGGAATCCCTGATCAACACCGCAGGTTTGCCCCTTCACCCCGGAGCAGCCGCCGCGTACCGGGAGCTCCACGGGTAACCCAACGCCCCATCGCTTCCTGCCCCACACCCGCAGACGCCCATCACCTCCTGCATCAATCGGGCAGACGCCCCATCACTCTTGCATCACATCCGCAAACAGCAAGATCTATGCGACGTTTGAATCAGGTCCCCGATTGCGCTTCCGGCAGCTATCCACATACGGCCTTCAGTGCATGGCAGCCCGCGGCGCTTCCTCACTAGCGTTTGGTCTGACCGACGCAACAAGCAAGGTGAGGATCAATGTGACCAGGAAGCACCGCCGGTTGGCGGCACGTACGAACACGGCAAAGATCAAGAAAGACGAAGGAAGCCGTGTCAACACCGTGGCCCGTAGCGTGATCATGCAGGAACTTGACTCCCTGCTGCCAGATTTCCACAGGTGGTATCGACAGCACGAGGGTAAAAACGATTTTAGGCTCGTCCTAGAACAGCTGACCGGGTTCCATAAGGTCTATGCGCTTTCAATCCGACGTCCGACCACAGTGACAGCTATGGATCCTGAATGGTTGCTCGAAATGATGGCAGCGTTGTTTGTGGTCCACCAAAAATGTGCCGTCCTGGTGGCAACAACCCTCTATGACTTCCTGCGATTCCTCAGGGATTCGGAACGCTGGTCGGGCAGCCAAGCTGCCTATCTGGAGGCCCGGGCAGTCCTTCGCGCTGCTATTTTCGAGGACGTAATCTCCCCGTTTCGCCTTGCGGGGGAAAGCGTTAAGTAGCCACGCCTGCGGGACGCCGTATCGCTTAACTCCGGGAGTGCGCCTGCAGGAAGCTGTACACCTCGGTTTCGTCCACGCCCGGGAAGGCGCCCGGCGGCATGGCGGCCAGCAGGTGCGAGTGGGCGCGGGCTGACGGCCAGGCGTTTCCGGCCCATTCGGACGTCAAGGACTCAGGCGGGCGCTTGCAGCAGGTGGGATCCGGGCAGTTTGACGTAGCCCGCGCCGTCGTCTCCCGCCCGCGGAACCACTTCACGTGCTGGTAGGGAACGCCGATGCTCAACGAAAACTCGCCGCTCGGCGACCGTTCGGTGCGGGCGGTGCACCAGTACGTGCCGGACGGAGTGTCCGTGTACTGGCTGTAAGCGCTGAACTTATCCGGCACGTCGAACACTGCCCGGGACGTCCAGGCCTTGCAGGACGGCTGCCCCTCGATGGCGCCGGTGTGGTCCTGCGGAAAGTTCACGCCGTCGTTCTCGTAGGCCTTGTAGATGATCCCGCTCTGGTGCGTCTTCTGGAAATGGGTGGTGATCCCAAGATGTTTGGTGGCCAGGTTGGTGAACCGGTGGGCCGCGGTTTCGTAGGAAACGGCGAACGCGTCCCGGATGTCCTCGACCGCGATTTCCTTCGCCGTCTTCGCTTTTTGCAAAAATTCCACGGTTGCCTGCTCGGGCAGGAGCAGGGCGGCTGCGAAATAGTTGGTGGCCACCCGCTGAGCGAGGAAATCACCGTAGTTCCGGGGCGTCTCATGCCCCAGAACGTAGTGGCCCAGGGCCTGGAGCAGCACCGAGCGGGGGTCGTGGTCCTGCCGCTGGCTCTGGGTCAGGTAAATTCTGCGGTTCTTCAAATCTGTGACTGACCGCGTCGAATGAGGCAAATCACCCACGTGATGGAGGGTAAAACCGAGGTGCGCCGCGATGTCCGCGATCACGTGCTGGCTCAGCGGCCCGGTGGTGTAACCCACCTCCTTGAGGACCTTCTGCGCTTCGGCCTCGTACTCCGGAAAGTAGTTGCCCCGCTCCCGCATCATCGCCCGCAGTTCGCCGTTGGCCCGGCGGGCTTCTTCCGGAGTGGCCACCTGCTCGTTCATCTTGCGTTCGAGCTCCTGCAGCAGCCCCACCTGGGCTTCCAGCACATCGAGCGGAAGCCGCGAGCTGATGCGGATTTTGGGCAGGTTCAGGGATTCATAAAGGGGCCCGCGCTGGTATCGCTCAAGCTCGATTTCCAGCGCCGCCCGGCGGCTGGGAGGTTCGGCCCCCAGCAGTTGATCGATGCTGACATTGAGCGCTGCCGCAAGGTGTTGAAGCAGGGTGAGCTTGGGCTCGCGCTTGCCGTTTTCGATCAGGCTGAGCTGGCTGGGCGCGGTGCCGACGGCGGCGCTCAGGTCATCGAGCGTGAGCCCGGTTTGTTTGCGCAGATGGCGGACGCGGCGGCCTAGGGAAATGACGTCCAGTTCCGGTGCTGCGGTGGACGGCTGCTGGGAAACGTCCCTGTTCCAGCTTGAAGGTGACATTTCTGAAGAATACGGGAAGAACTGCGTTTCTTTCCACACTTTTTATCTAGAAAGGGGGGTGAAAGTGCTGAAAAGTGGTGTTCACGGAAAGAAACACCGCACCGGAAAGCCGGTGGGAACCCCAACGACGCGGTTCCCACCTACTCCATCCGGAGCTCAATCAAGGAGATCAACGATGACTGCAGCATTTGAGCCCACCCAGCAGACGCCCGAACAGCAGGCCTCGGCCCTGGAGCTCGAGTGGGCCGCCAACCCCCGCTGGGAAGGTGTGACCCGGGACTACTCAGCTTCCGACGTCGTCCGCCTCCGCGGCCGCGTCTCCGAAGAACACACCCTGGCCCGCCGCGGTGCCGAGAAGCTGTGGAAGCAGCTCACCGAGGAGCACAAGGAAGGCAAGTACACCAACGCGCTGGGCGCCCTGACCGGCAACCAGGCGGTCCAGCAGGTCAAAGCCGGACTCCGGGCCATCTACCTTTCCGGCTGGCAGGTCGCCGCGGACGCCAACAACTCCGGCCACACCTACCCGGACCAGTCCCTCTACCCCGCCAACTCCGTCCCCACCGTGGTGCGCCGGATCAACAACGCCCTGCTCCGGGCCGACCAGATCGAATTCTCCGAGGGTGTCCAGACCGTTGAAGACTGGCTGGTGCCGATCGTCGCCGACGCCGAGGCTGGCTTTGGCGGGCCGCTGAACGCCTACGAACTCATGAAATCCATGATCCAGGCCGGCGCCTCGGGTGTTCACTGGGAGGACCAGCTCGCCTCGGAAAAGAAGTGCGGCCACCTCGGCGGCAAGGTCCTGATCCCCACCCAGCAGCACGTCCGGACCCTGAACGCCGCCCGCCTGGCGGCCGACGTCGCGGGCACCCCCTCCGTGGTCATCGCCCGCACCGACGCCGAGGCAGCAACACTGATCACCTCGGACGTGGACGAGCGCGACCAGGAATTCATCACCGGTGAGCGTACCGCCGAGGGCTTCTACAAGGTCCGCAACGGCATCGAACCCTGCATCGCCCGCGCCAAGGCCTACGCCCCGTACTCGGACCTGATCTGGATGGAAACCGGCACCCCGGACCTGGAGCTGGCACGCAAATTCGCCGAAGCGGTCAAGGCCGAGTTCCCCGACCAGATGCTCTCCTACAACTGCTCACCGTCCTTCAACTGGCGCAAGCACCTGGACGACGCCACCATCGCCAAGTTCCAGCGCGAACTCGGCGCCATGGGCTTCACCTTCCAGTTCATCACCCTGGCCGGCTTCCACGCCCTGAACTACTCGATGTTCGACCTCGCCCACGGCTACGCCCGCGAAGGCATGAGCGCCTACGTCGAACTCCAGGAAAAGGAATTCGCCTCCGAAACCCGCGGCTACACCGCAACCAAGCACCAGCGCGAAGTCGGCACCGGCTACTTCGACACCATCTCCACCGCGCTCAACCCGAACGCATCCACCCTCGCCCTGGTCGGATCGACCGAAGAGGGCCAATTCCACTAAATTCCCGACGGCGGCCGGTGGTTGAGTTCGCCCAAACCCCTCCGCCGGCGAACCGGACGATCCTCGGCGTGCTATTCCCCATGGCCGGCTTCTTACCTCGCTGAGCGAGGACGAAGCCGGTCATAGGGCCCCTTTTACGCACGCTGCCGGATGCCCGGTTCACCGCCTATTCAGGTACGTCACCACCCGCCGTCGAACTTCCCTTTTCGTCTTTAAGGAGACTGAAATGAACAGCTTTACTGACAGCTTCACTATCAACGGAATTACCCTGACGGCGCAGCCGATTTGCCGGCAGGACGAGGTTCTTACCCCGGACGCTCTCGAGTTCGTTGCCAGGTTGCACCGGGCTACTGCTGAGCGCCGGCAGGAGCTGTTGCAGGCCCGGCGGGCCCGGCGGGCTGACATTGCGGGCGGGCAGGATCCCCGGTTCCTGCGGGAGACCGAGGACATCCGCAACGACCCGTCCTGGCGGGTTGCTCCCCCGGCGCCCGGGCTGGAGGACCGCCGCGTGGAGATCACCGGGCCGGTGGACAAGAAGATGACCATCAACGCCCTGAACTCCGGCGCCAAGGTCTGGCTGGCTGACATGGAGGACTCCTCCACCCCCACCTGGCGCAATGTGATCAAGGGCCAGCTGAACCTCACCGACGCCCTGGAACGCCGGATCGACTTCACCTCCCCTGAGGGCAAGGAATACAAGCTCCGTCCCGCCGGCGAGCTGCCCACCATCGTGGTCCGCCCCCGCGGCTGGCACCTGCCCGAAAAGCACATGCTCATCGACGGTGCCCCGATCGCCGGCGGCATCGTGGACTTCGGCCTGTTCTTCTTCCACAACGCCCGCCGCCTCCTGGCCCAGGGCAAGGGCCCGTACTTCTACCTGCCCAAGATCGAGAACCACCTCGAAGCCCGGCTCTGGAACGACATCTTCATCCTCGCCCAGGACCTGCTCGGCATCCCGCAGGGCACCATCCGCGCCACCGTGCTGATCGAAACCATCACCGCAGCCTTCGAAATGGAGGAAATCCTCTACGAACTGCGCGACCACGCCTCCGGCCTGAACGCCGGCCGCTGGGACTACATCTTCTCCCTGATCAAGAACTTCCGCACCCGCGGCCCCCGCTTCGTCCTCCCGGACCGCGGCCAGGTAACCATGACCGCCCCCTTCATGCGCGCCTACACCGAACAGCTCGTCCGGGCCTGCCACAAACGCGGCGCCATGGCCATCGGCGGCATGGCAGCAGCCGTCCCCAACCGCAAAGACCCCGAAGCCAACGCCAACGCGTTCGAGAAGGTCCGCGCGGACAAAACCCGTGAGGCCAACGACGGCTTCGACGGCTCCTGGGTGGCGCACCCCGACCTCGTTCCGGTCTGCCGCGACGTATTCGACTCCATCCTGGGCGAGAAGCCCAACCAGCTGGACCGCACCCGCGAAGACGTCACCCCGGACGACCGGGCCCTGATCAACGTGGCCGCCACCCAGGGCACCATCACCGAACAGGGCATCCGGAACAACATCGAAGTCGGGATCCGCTACATCGAATCCTGGCTCCGCGGCAACGGCGCCGTCGCCATCCACAACCTCATGGAAGACGCCGCCACCGCCGAAATCTCCCGCTCCCAGCTCTGGCAATGGATCTACGCCCGGGCCATCACCGACCACGGCGAAATCATCACCCACCACTGGATCGAAGAACTCCTCGACGAAGAATTCGCCCGGCTCGAACGCTTCGACGGCGACCGCTTCGAAGACGCCCGCGACATCTTCGAAGAAGTCACCCTCGGCCACGACTTCCCGTCCTTCCTCACCCTCCCCGCCTACGCCCGCTACCTCACCGAAGCCCGTGAAAAGGCCACTGTGGAGGAGCTGGCCGCGGCCTGAGCGGCAAGCAAGGAAACAAGACTTCCGTCTGCCGGGCCGGCACGCCCTTCGCAACAGGCCCCTCCGAAATCCGGAGGGCCGGCCCGGCGACGGAGCATCTTTAGGCGAGTCCGGCGCCGGAAGGCCCTACCCGCCGCGGCACCCCGGACGCTCTCTCACTTAACGCAAGAAATCCAGCCACGCTCTCTCACTTTCCAGAAGAAAGTGAGAGAGCGTCCGCGGTTAAGCCACGTTTAGTGAGAGAGCGTCCGCCGTTAAGCAGCATTAAGTGAGAGAGCGTCCGGGGACTGGGAGGGGCGTACGACGGCGGCGTGCTGTGCTCAGCGCCCCTTCGGCACCCGCCGTACGGACAGGGTGGACGCGACGAAGAACGTCAGCACCGATGCCAGGATGACCAACAGGGCCGGTGTCCAGGAACCCGAGACGTCGTGCACGTAACCCACCAGCGGAGGAGCCACGGCACCGAAGCAATAGCCCAGCCCCTGGACGGTGGCGGACATCCGGCCGGCGGCAACCTGGTCGCGGGCGAGCTTGATGATGGCGATGAAGATCAGGGTGATTCCCCCGCCCTGGGCCACGCCGCCGAAAACGGACCACAGCCACCAGAGCTCGGGTACCAGCAGGAGGCCCGCGGGCACGGACGTCCACAACACACCCAACGTGACCGCCGTCGTCGTCGTACTGAAATACTTGGCCGCAAACGGCACGCCCAGGCCGCCCACAATGGCGAACACCTGGAACAGCGAGGAGCCTGCGCCCGCACCCGAAGCGGACATGCCGAGTTCGTCGTTAAGGTAGCTGGGCAGCCACGCCGTGACGGCGTAATAGGAGAACGCCTGGCCGGCGAAGGCTGCAGTAAGCCCGGCCGTGGTCCACGCCGAACCGGCCAAAGCCGCCGGCCGCCGCCCGTCCGGCACGGGAGCTGCGGAGGGCACAAAGGCTGCACGGAATCCGATGGCGAGTACCCAGCACACGATGGCCGCTACGGCCAGAAGCGCGGTGGACGCGAGCGCGAGCTGCCAGCCCGCGAGTTCGGCCAGCGGCGCCGTGACCATCGAGGTCAGGAAGGATCCGACATTCAGCGCGGCGGTGTAGACCCCCATTGCGGTGCCCTGCCGCAGCGGCGGGAAGTCGCGGCGGATGATGAGGGGCGCGGCGATGTTGCCGATGGTGATCGCCAGGCCGATCACCACAGTCCCGGCCAGCACCAGCGCCGGACCGCCGGCTGAGCGGATGATGACGCCGGCGAGCACTCCCAGGATGGTCAAGGTCACGGCAAGTTCCGCACCGTACCCGCGGGCCACCAGCGAGGCCAGGGGTGCCGCCAGCGCGAAGCAGAGGACCGGAATACTGGTGAGCAGGCCCAGCACCACCGGTGAGAACCCAAGGTCCGCCTGCATCACGTCCACCACAGGGGCAACGGCCACGAACGGGCCCCGCAGGTTCAGTGCCAGCAGCCCGATACAGGCCAGCAGGATCCAGGTCCGCGGGATCCGGGCCAGGAAAGGGGCGCTCACCAGCTGGGCGTAGGGGTTGGAACTTTTTTCATCACCCTCATTGCTATCACGGGCATAACGCGGGCCAGTCCCCTATTGCCGCGCCGTCCTGCCATACGATGAACATCACTGCCGCAGACTCCGGGACGAAGGACACAGACATGCAGCACCGGCTCGCCATCCTTGACGACTACCAGGGCGTGGCCGACGGCTTCGCCGACTGGTCCTCCCTTGCGGCCGACGGCTTCGCCGACTGGTCCTCCCTTGCGGCCGACGGCGTTGCGGTCACCACGTACCGCGAGCCGTTCAGTTCGCCGGATGCACTGGAGTCCGCCCTCGCCGACGCGACGATCATCATTGCCATGCGGGAGCGGACAGCCTTTCCCCGTGAGGTGCTGGAGAAACTCCCCGCCCTTCGGCTCCTGGTCACCACGGGAATGGCCAACGCGTCCATCGACGTGGCCGCGGCGGCCGATCTCGGGATCACGGTCTCCGGCACCCCCGGTTCCCCCACCGCCGCACCGGAACTCACGTGGGCCCTCCTCCTGGCCATCGCCCGCAACATCCCCGCCGAAGACAGTTCGCTGCGCGTCGGGTCGTGGCAACACACAGTGGGGTTCGAACTTGCGGGCAAAACACTCGGCGTGGTGGGCCTGGGCAAGATCGGCCGCAGGATTGCCGGCTACGGCCAGGCCTTCGGCATGGACGTGCTCGCATGGAGCCAGAACCTCACGGATGAGGCCGCCGCCGAGGCCGGAGTGCGGAAGGTGTCCAAGGAGGAGCTCTTCCGGAATTCCGACGTCGCCACCCTCCACCTGCGCCTGTCTCCCCGTTCGGAAGGCATAGTGGGCGAGCCGGAGCTGAGGCTGCTGGGCCCCGACGGCATCCTGGTGAACACTGCCCGCGGCCCGCTGGTGGACCAGGACGCGCTCGTCCGGGCGCTGGCCGAAGGCTGGATCGCAGGGGCCGCGGTGGACGTCTTCGACCACGAACCCCTCCCCGCAGGTCACCCCCTCCTCAGTGCTCCCAACACTGTGCTGTCCCCGCACCTGGGGTATGTGACACGGGAGAGCTACCGGCAGTTCTACGGCGGGGCGCTGGAGGACGTCAAGGCCTGGCTTGCAGGGTCGCCCGTGCGCGTGATTTCAGCATAGGACTGCCGGTCCTCAGCCAGACGCAACCAGACGCAGCCAAGGAATTCCGGGGGAGGCTAACCCGCTGCCTGAAGGGTTGCCTCCACGGCAGCCGGGGACAACACGTTCTGCGTGACCATCTGGCTGGCGCCCAAAATGGCCGCCCTGTCTCCGACCATCGACAGGGAAATCCTCAGGTGGGCTGTGGCCAGGGGCAGCGAGCGCCGGTACACCACTTCGCGCACCCCGGCCATGAGGTGCTCCCCTGCCTGGCCCAGGCTCCCGCCGATCACAATGACGGACGGGTTGAGCAGGTTGACCACTGTCGCCAGGACGTCCCCCACGTCCCGCCCGGCCTGGCGCAGCACCTGGATGGCCTGCAGATTTCCCTGCGCCACGAGCCGCAGCACGTCACTGCCCTTCGCGGCCGGCACTCCCTGCCGGTCCAGTTCCGCCGCCAGGGCCGGGCCGGATGCCAAAGCCTCCAGGCAGCCGTAGTTGCCGCACCGGCAGAGCACGTCGTCCCCGCGCGGGACCCGCACATGGCCAAGGTCCCCGGCGGTACCGTTGGCGCCGCGCTGCAGCGTCCCGCTGCTGATGATTCCGGACCCCACTCCCGTGGCCACTTTGATGAACAGGAAGTTGTCGTGTTCGGGCCAGTGCGCGGTCCGCTCCCCCAGCGCCATGATGTTTACGTCGTTGTCCACCAGCACCGGAACCGGCAGCGAGCGCTGAACGTAGGCAACGACGTCGAACCCGTCCCAGCCAGGCATGATGGGCGGCTTCACCGGCCGTCCGGTGGCATGCTCCACAGGCCCCGGCAGGCCGATGCCCACTCCGGCCACATCTCCCACAGTCCGTCCTGCAGCAGCCAGGAGGGACACGCCTTCCGTGACCACCTTGCCCAGCACGGCGTCCGGCCCGGCCGCCACGTCCTGCGCCAGGCGCCGCTCGGCCAGGACTTCGCCGTTGAGGTCCGTGACGGCGACGATCACATGGGTGGCGCCAACGTCCACGGCCAGCACCACGCGTACGGCCGGATTAAAGGCAAAGCGCGACGGCGGCCTGCCCCCGCTTGAGCTGGCCTCCCCCGCAGGGCCCACCAGGCCGGACGCGATCAGGGCATCGATCCGGGACGCCACGGTGGACCGGGCCAGCCCGGTGGTCATGGCCAGTTCGGCGCGGGTGCGGGCCTTGCCGTCGCGCAGGAGCTGGAACAGCACGCCGGCTCCGCCCTGGGCCAAGGCAAGCTCCGGTATGGCGCTGCCTCCCGCTGTCTTGGTCATAGGACATGAATAGCACGGCTACTTCTGTATGTCACGCCCGCAACTTTTGCTTGACTCGCAGCAAAAGCCATCCTAGCGTTGCAGTAGTCGAAGAATTGTGGCGGGGCGCACTCCCGCCAGAAACCGGATACAGCTCCGCGCCCGGAACAACAACGCCCAGAACCCAGGAGACACGATGTCCTACTCGCTCCAGCTCTACACCCTGCGCAACGCCATCCAAGAGGATCTTGCGGGGACCATCCGGAAGGTCGCGGAGATTGGTTTCACCCAGGTGGAGCCCTACAACTTCGTCGCCACCGCCAAGGAACTCGGTGCGGCGCTGCGGGAGAACGGGCTGACGGCCCCGTCCGGCCATGCCCCGCTGCTAAGCCAGGACCAGGACGAGATCTTCGCCGCCGCCAAGGAACTGGGCATCACCACTGTCATCGATCCGTTCATCCCCGCGGACCGCTGGCAGAGCGCGGAGGACGTGCAGGCCACCGCGGCGCGGCTGAACGAGGCGGCGAAGAAGGGCGCCGAGTACGGCATCCGGGTGGGTTACCACAACCACCAGTGGGAGCTGGAGTCCATCATTGAGGGACGCACGGCGCTGGAGTACTTCGCCGACCTGCTGGATCCAGAAGTGGTTCTTGAGGTGGACACGTACTGGGTGGCTGTCGGCGGCCAGGACCCGGTGGACATCCTGGGCAAGCTCGGAAACCGCGTGAAGTTCATCCACATCAAGGACGGTCCCCTGACTACCGACACCAAGGCACAGCTTCCGGCGGGCCAGGGCAAGGTGGCCGTGCTGGACGTCATCGCGGCGGCCGCGTCACTGGAAGTCGGCGTGGTGGAATTTGACGATTACGACGGCGACATCTTCGAGGGCATCAGCCAGAGCCTGGACTTCCTGACCGCATCAGGCGAAGGAATCAAGGCATGAGCACCCCCGCACCATCCACCGGCAAAGGTCCTGTGGGCGTCGCCGTCATCGGCGCCGGAAACATCAGCAAGCAGTACCTGGACAATCTCACTGTGTTCCCGGACCTCAAGGTCCACGTCGTCGCGGACCTCTTTGAGGACGCGGCCCACGCACGGGCCAAGGAATACGGCATCCCCGAGTGGGGCGGGGTGGACAAGGCCCTGAACCACCCGGACGTGGACATCATCGTCAACCTGACCATCCCGGCAGCCCACGTGGAGGTGGCCACTGCCGCCGTCAACGCCTGCAAGCACGTCTGGACCGAAAAGCCCTTCTCGCTGGACCGCGAATCCGGCCTTGGCCTGCTCAAAACCGCTGACGCTGCCGGGCTCCGGCTGGGTTGCGCCCCCGATACTTTCCTTGGCGCAGGCCTGCAGACCGCGCTCCGGATCATCCAGCGCGGCGATATCGGCGCCCCGCTGACGGCCATGACCACGTTCCAGACCCCCGGGCCGGAATCCTGGCACCCCAACCCGGCTTTCCTCTTCCAGCACGGTGCCGGACCCCTGTTCGACATGGGTCCCTACTACCTCACCACCTTGGTCCAGGCGTTCGGCTCCATCCGCAAGGTGGCCGCCGTTGGCTCCAAGTCCAAGGACGTCCGCGTCATCGGTTCCGGGCCCAATGCCGGCGAGGAATTCACGGTGGAGGTGCCCACGCATGTGTCCGCCATGGCCCAGTTCGAGTCCGGCGCGTCCTCCCACAGCGTGTTCTCCTTCGAGTCCCCGCGCGTCCGGATGGGATTCGTGGAGATCACCGGCACCGAGGCCACCATCTCGCTGCCGGACCCCAACGTTTTCGACGGCGACATCAAGCTGTGGCGGGCAGGCGACGAGGACTGGACCACCATCGAGTCCACCGGCCCGGCCAACGGCCGGGGCCTCGGCGTCCTGGACATGGCCCGCTCCATCCGCGCCGGCGTCCCCCACCGCGCCACCGGCGACCTGGCCTACCACGTCCTGGACGCGATGGTCTCCATCAACGAGTCGATGCAGTCCGGCACCTTCGTGGACGTGGAGAGCAACGCCCCCTCATCCCAGCCCATCCCCGAGGACTGGGCCCCCGAAACCTTGACGCTGGGAGAAAGCGCATGAGCAACCAGACACACCAGGGCGCCCTGGGCGTGGCGATGATCGGCTACGCCTTTATGGGCAAGGCACACTCCAACGCCTGGCGGAACGTGGCCAGCTACTTCGACGTTCCGGCGTTTGAGCAGAAGGTCCTTGTGGGCCGGGACGCCGCCGCCGTTGCCGAAGCCGCCGCGAAGTACGGGTGGCAGGAAACGGCCACGGACTGGCGCACGGTCATCGACCGGGACGATATCCACATCGTCGACATCTGTGCGCCGGGCTGGATGCATGCGGAAATCGCCATCGCCGCCCTCGAAGCCGGCAAGCACGTGCTGCTGGAGAAGCCGCTGGCCAACACCCTGGCCGAAGCCGAAGCCATCACCGCCGCGGCCCAGGCTGCCAGGGCGAAGGGTGTGCAGTCGATGGTGGGTTTCAACTACCGCCGTGTCCCGGCCCTGGCGCTGGCGAAGGAACTCGTGGGCGAGGGCAGGCTTGGGGCCATCCGGCAGGTCCGCGCGGCCTACCTCCAGGACTGGCTGGCCGACGAAACAGCACCGATGACCTGGCGGCTGAAGAAGGAGACGGCCGGTTCCGGCGCGTTGGGAGACATTGCGTCCCACGCCATCGACCAGGTTCTCTTCCTGCTCGGCGACCGGGTTACCGAGGTCTCGGGCCGCCTGCAGACGTTCGTGGACCGGCGGCCCGGCGCCGAAGGACTGGAAGATGTCACGGTCGACGACGCCGCCTGGGCAACACTGCAGCTCGCCTCCGGAGCAATCGCCTCCGTGGAGGCCTCCCGGGTTGCCACGGGCCGGAAGAACTCCCTGCAGATCGAGATCTACGGCGACAAGGGCGCCCTCCGCTTCGACCTGGAGAACCTCAACGAGCTTCAGTTCCTGGACGCCACGGCGCCTGCGCGTGAGCAGGGCTTCCGCCGGATCGTGGTCACCGAACCGGAGCACCCATATGTGGACGCCTGGTGGCCCCAGGGTCACATCATCGGCTGGGAGCACACCTTCACGCACGAAGTCCGCGACCTCCTGCTGGCCATCGACGGCGGAACCCCGCCTTCGCCGTCGTTCGAGGACGGCCTGGAAGTCCAGCGCATTCTGGCCGCCGTGGAGGAATCCGCCGCCGCCAAGAGTGCCCTCGTCCAACTGAACACCGAAGGAGCCTGACATGTCCCGCCCGTACACCCTGTTCACCGGCCAGTGGGCCGACCTCCCCTTCGAAGAAGTCGCGCGCCTCGCCTCCGGCTGGGGCTACGACGGCCTGGAGATCGCCGTCTCCGGCGACCACCTGGACGCCTGGCGCTGGGACGAACCCGGCTACGTCGACTCCAAACTCGCCGTCCTGGAGAAGTACAACCTCAAGGTCTGGGCCATCTCCAACCACCTCAAAGGCCAGGCCGTCTGCGATGACCCCATCGACTTCCGCCACGAAGCCATCGTCGGCGCCAAAGTCTGGGGCGACGGCGACCCCGAAGGCGTCCGCCAACGTGCCGCCGAGGAAATGAAACACACCGCCCGGCTCGCCAAGGCACTCGGCGTGGACACCGTCGTCGGGTTCACCGGCTCCTCCATCTGGCAGTACGTCGCCATGTTCCCGCCCGTCCCCGAAAAGGTCATCGACGCCGGCTACCAGGACTTCGCCGACCGCTGGAACCCCATCCTGGACGTCTTTGACGAATGCGGCGTCCGCTTCGCCCACGAAGTCCACCCCTCCGAAATCGCCTACGACTACTGGACCACCGTCCGCACCCTCGAAGCGATCAACCACCGCCCCGCGTTCGGCCTGAACTGGGACCCGTCGCACATGATGTGGCAGGGCATCGACCCCGTGTCCTTCATCTGGGACTTCAAGGACCGGATCTACCACGTGGACTGCAAAGACACCAAGGTCCGCCAGACCGGCCGGAACACCGTCCTGGGCTCCCACCTGGCCTGGGGCGACCCGCGCCGCGGCTGGGACTTCGTCTCCGCCGGCCGCGGCGATGTCCCCTGGGAAGCGTCCTTCCGCGCCCTGTCCGCCATCGGCTACAACGGCCCCATCTCCGTCGAATGGGAAGACGCCGGAATGGACCGCCTCCACGGCGCCCCCGAAGCCCTCGCCGCCCTCAAAAAGTTCGACTTCCCGCCGTCGAACACCTCCTTCGACGCCGCCTTCAAGCAGTGACCCGAGGGCGAACGTAGAATCCCTGCATGCCGCATTCCATCCGCACAGCAACAATGGACGACGCCGGGGCGCTGGCTGCCCTGGCGGCCGTCACCTTTCCGCTGGCGTGCCCGCCATCGGCCTCGCCTGAGGACATTGCCGCCCACCTGGCGAACACGCTCAGCGAACGCCATTTCCAGGCGTACCTCGCCGACCCCGAGGTGACCGTCCTGGTGATCGACGCCGACGGCGGCCTGCGCGGCTACAGCCTGCTGGTGAACCGTCCGGCTACCGACCCGGACGTTGTTGCCGCCCTGAACGTCCTGCCGTCGGTGGAATTGAGCAAGTGTTATGTGCACCCGGAACACCACGGGCTCGGTGCCGCCGCCGAACTGATGCATGCCAGCCTGGCGGCGGCAGCCGAAGCCGGCGGGAAAGGCGTCTGGCTGGGAGTCAACAGCCAGAACGCCCGGGCCATCCGCTTCTATGAGAAGTCAGGGTTCCGGAAAGTCGGCACAAAATCGTTCCGCCTGGGCAGCACCGTGGAGCATGACTTTGTGCTGGAGCGCGCCGTTCCCTGACATGCTGCGGCTCGCTGCCAACAGGGCGTTGTCACACGGGTTGATGGGCATTGGGCGCGTAGGCCAGGGGCGGACGCGGTTCGGACAAGAGCTTGAGGCCCGGGGGAAGCCCGTCAATGCTGCCGCCGGTCCCGTGGGCCCTGATGGTGATCCGGGAGGTGTCGATCAGGACGTTCGCAGCCTGGAAGTCGCCCATATCGTCCGGGAGGATCGGCGCCAGGTGCACCACTCCATGGGTATAGACGGGGTCGAAGCGGAGCAGCACGCGCATCAGCTGCACCGGCGCTGCCGCAGCCCACGCCTGGGGGGAGCATGCGGTGGGATAGGGCACAGGTCCTGCGAACTCGCCGCGGTCAAAACCGCAGAATAGTTCCGGCAGCCGGCCATCAAAATGTTCGGCTGCGTCAATGAGGCCGGAGGCAACCCGCCGGGCCTCCTCCACGAATCCGTACCGCATCAGCCCTGTTGCCACCAGGGCTGAATCGTGCGGCCACACGGACCCGTTGTGGTAACTCACGGGGTTGTAGGCGCCCATGTCCGAGCCCAGGGTCCGGATGCCCCAGCCGGTGAACATCTGGGGCGACATCAGATTCTCCACCACGGAGGGCGCCTTGTCCTCGTCCACAATGCCCGTCCAGAGGCAATGACCCATGTTCGAGGTACAGGCATCCACCGGCCGCTTGTCCTTGTCCAGTGCCACCGCAAAATAGCCCTTGTCCGGCAGCCAGAACTTCTCGTTGAAGGCAGTCTTCAGGGCGGCGGCCTTGTCCGCCCAATGCTGTTCCAGGTCCCCGTCGCCGTCCCAGCGCGCCAGCAGGGACCTGCCGATATAGGCGGAGTAGACATAGGCCTGCACTTCACACAGGGCGATGGGGGCTTCTGCGATGGTGCCGTCAGCAAAGTTGATGCCGTCCCAGGAGTCCTTCCAGCCTTGGTTGACCAGCCCGTGGTCGTTAGGCCTCTGGTACTCCACAAATCCGTCGCCGTCACGGTCACCGTACTGTTCAATCCAGTCCAGGGCACGGTCGGCGTGCGGAAGGAGCGGGTGGATGATCTCGCGCGAGAGGCCCCAGCGGCTCAGCTCGCCCAGGAGGCCAACGAACAGCGGGGTGGCGTCGGCTGTGCCGTAATAGGCTGCGCCGCCCAGCGACAGCCCGGCAGTAACACCCAACCTCACCTCGTGCGGGATGCGTCCCGGTTCTTCCTCGGAGTCCGGATCCACCTTGGTTCCCTGCAGCCCGGCCAGGGTCTGCAGAGTGCCGGCCGCCAATTTCGGGCTTACCAGCAAACTCATGTAGGACGAGAGCAGCGAGTCCCGGCCGAACAGGGCCATAAACCACGGCGCCCCGGCTGCCACCGCAGCCCGGCCGGGATGGTGCTCATCAAAGATCCGCAGCGAGCCCAGGTCGCTCTGGCTGCGGTTCAGCACCTGCTGCAGGTTACTGTCCGCCACGGTGACCTGAGGGACGTTTTCCTCCCAGGCCCGGTGCCGGCGTACACCTTCGCGGTGGCGTGGAAGCCGCTCTTCGGTGAAAGGATCGGCAGGTGCCTGTCCGTTGACGAGCGGCACCACAATCACACTGGTGGCCCATTTGCCCCGGGCCGGGACTGTGGCGCGGAAACGGAGCCCGTCCGTGCCGGCCTTCGCACCAGCTGCCCTGATGGATGTCCCCCGCCGCTGTCCGTGGCGTGCGGCTTCTATGACCAGGCTGCCGTCCACCACTTCGCGGGTGGCCTCGGCACCCTGGGTGGTGCGGCCACCCTTGACGTCGAAGAGATCTGCCTGGTCGGCGTCGATCAGGAGCTCGATGTCGCAGTCAACCGGCTCCGCGGAATAGTTTTCGAGGATGATGTCGTCCTGGAGACCCGGACCGATGTGGCGGACCTGGCGGACCACCAGGGGGCTGTCGAACCTGCCGTCCGGCCATTTGGCCCTGCCCACAAAGGTGGCTCCGAAGGGCTGCGGCCTCTGGGCCACCAGGGGCTCGCGCAGGGATCCGTTGATCCGGAGGATCCAGCGGGAGATGATCCGGGTGTCCTGGAAGAAGGCCCCGTTCGCACCGGCATCGGAACTGATGTCACCCGTTTCGGACGAGATGCAGAACGAGGACCCCTCCACTACAGTGACCGACCCTGACTCCGATGCGCCGGCCTCAGTATCGGCGTTCCATGCGGTCATGGAAGCACTCCTTCGCTAGGCGGCGGGCTTGCCGCGGATCGCCAAGACCTGCCTTAAAGATTCTGGTGCAATCCCACCGTATCCGGAACCCCTGCCGGCATCTGCCCTTCCAGCAGTTGCCCAAAAAGAACAAGGTGCTCGTTCACCATGCGTTCCTCGCCGAACCGATCTTCGGCAACTCTCCGGCAGGTTGCCCGGCTGAGCCCTGCGACCTCCTGAACGAAGCCCGGCAGCTGATCCGTGCGTCCCAAAAAGCCGGTCAGCCCATGGTCGATGATTTCGGGTGCGGAACCTATCGGCGTGCCGATCACAGGGGTGCCCGTGGCCAGCGCTTCGATCATGACCAGGCCGAACGGCTCGGACCACTGGATCGGGTTGAGGAAGGCCAGGGCTTCGCCCATCAGCCGGTATTTGGTGGCGTCATTCACTTCGCCGACGAAGTCCTCGTTGGGCCCCAGCATGGGCTCGATAACTTCGCGGAAATAGCGGATTTCGTCCGGCTGCCGCATCTTGACCGCTATGCGCAGCGGCATTCCCGCCTCCCTGGCGACCACGATAGCCTCAAGAAGACCCTTGTCCGGGCAGGCCCGTCCAACAAAGCACAGATAGCCTCCGCTTCCGGACCCCACCGGGACGTTTGCGACGTCCATTCCGTGATGGATGACCCGTGTGACGGGCACCTCCGGTGCACGGGAGCACTGGTCGCGGGAAATAGCGATAACAGCTGCATGCCGGCCAATGGCACGGTAGATGTCCACCGCTTCCTCGTTGAGCGGGCCATGGATCGTCGTCACCACCGGAACCCCTTTGGGCCGCTGCATGTACAACGGGCCGGCGAGGGTGTGGTCATGGACGATGTCCACATTCCCCATTGCCTCGTAGGCGCGGGTCACCAGGCTCAACTCTGAGATGGCGGACCCTAGCTCGTCGATTTGGGCTGGACGCATCCCCGGAACCAGGGGTACGGGGCAGGTGCTGTCCGACGGCGCGGCCAGGACCACTTCATGCCCTGCGGCAGCAAAGCCCCTGGCGAGGCTGTCCACTACTCGTTCAATGCCGCCGTACGTTACCGGCGGTACCGGAATCCATGGTCCGGCAACCAGTCCTATCCGCATTCCCTGCCTCGCGAAGAATCCAGGCCGGGCTCCCCAGCTGACCGGGCACTTCCGACCACGCGCCGGCTCCGGCCCGCGATGCAGTCGGTTTTCCTATGGCGTCTGCTTCACCTAACTCAGACTATTGCCTACGGTGCAGCCCACCGCAAGACCTCGTGTGGCGCAAATAACGTGCTGGCGCGGAATGGCCACGCAGAGAGTGCAGTTATCTCCAGCATGAAGATTGAGATCTGGTCTGACGTCGCGTGCCCGTGGTGCTACATCGGCAAGCGCCGCTTTGAGACGGCCCTAGCTGAGTTCGAGCACCGCGATTCTGTGGAAGTGAAATGGCGCAGCTATCAGCTGGATCCCACCCTGCCGGACCACTATGACGGGACCGAGCTGGAATATCTCAGCACCCGCAAAGGCCTTGCGGCGCAGCAGGTTTCGCAGATGTTCCAGCATGTCGCCGAGCAGGCCAAGGGTGAGGGCCTGGACTACCGGTTCGATGAGGTGGTGGTGGCGAACAGCTTCACCGCGCACCGCCTGATCCATCTCGCGGCCGCCCACGGCAAGCAGGATGACGCCAAGGAGCGCCTGCTCAGCGACCACTTCGAACACGGCAAGGACATCGGCAGCCGCGAGTACCTGACGTCCCTCGCCCTGGACCTCGGCATCACCAGGGACGAAGTGGATGAACTGTTCACCACGGACAAGTACGCCGCGGACGTCCGGTCAGATTTCGAGGAGGGACGTTCGCTGGGCATCAGCGGCGTGCCGTTCTTCGTGATCGACCGGAAGTTCGGCCTCTCGGGCGCCCAGCCTGCCGAAACGTTCACTGCCGCCCTCAACCAGGCGTGGCAGGCCGCCAATCCCCTGGTGCTGGTCAACTCTACCGACGGGGACGCCTGCGGCCCGGACGGCTGCCAGGTCTAGTCAGGACCTGCCGGCAGGCGGCGGGACGTTTACTGACACTTCGCGATAAAGTGTCTGTATGCCCAGGATCTCAGCGGCCAGCAACGCCGAGCAGCGCGCGGACACCCAGCGCCGCATCCTCACCGCCTTCGGTGAACTCCTCTTTTCCCACGGCCTGCCCGGGCTGACCATGACCGATGTGGCCCGGCATGCAGGGGTGGGCCGCACCGCCGTCTACAACTATTACGCCGACATCGAAGAGCTCCTCATCTCCTATGCGCTGGATGAGACCGAGAAGTTCCTGTCCGAGCTTCGCGAGGAACTGGGCCGCCTCGACAACCCGGTGGAGCGGCTGGCACTCTACGTCCGCGCCCAGGTGGTGGACCTCAGCCGCCGCCACCTCCCGCCGGGACCGGCGATGGGGGCCGTGCTGTCGCCGTCGTCCTTCGCCAAACTCGCCCACCACGTGGGCGAGCTGAGCGTCCTGCTGCAGGGCATCCTGCGCGACGGAATGGACCAGGGCTACCTCCCGGTGGCTGACGTGGGCCAGCAGGCACAGCTGATCCTGGGCACCCTCTCGTCCAGCGCGGCCCGCGGCAGCGACGAGCCCTCGGAACTGGAAGCGCGCGTCGCCCGGACGGTACGTTTCATCCAGCTGGGTGCCGGCGCACGGTTCGACCACGCCGGCCGCCCCGTCCGCCTGGCCCCGCTTCCTGCTGTAGCCGGCTAAGCCACGGTTCAGCGGGCGGGCACGGTTCAGCGTGCCGGCGCCGCGGAGGGCATGACCGGCCACAACTCGTCATCGGCGACGCGGCGGCTTTCCCGCGGGCAGCTGAGCTGGCCCGGCGTCTGGTCAACAAGGTCCGGCGGGGCGAGCGCCTTGTAGTCCTGGGCAAGGATCACGTCCACGCTTCCATCCGTCCGTCCGTCCTGGAAGTAGTCCGAACCCGGCAGGTTGCGCTGGACGCTGAACGCCGCTGACTGGCCCGCCGGGCCGGACACCACCGCGGCAACACCCCGATAGCCCGCCTCGATGTTGGCCACTGCCCCCACTACAAACTTCCGCGCCAGGAATTCATCGGCCACCGACCGCGCCAGCCCCGGCCGGCTGGTGGAGTTATAGACGTTGAGGTTGATTTTGTCGGCCGGGGTGTAGTCAAAGGTGCCGGCCGGGCAGGTCGACACCGACTTCTCGGCAGGCTCCGCTGCGGGAATCTTCAGGCGCCCGTTGATGATGGCGAGCGCGGTAATGATGGCGGCGGCGATCAGCCCGATCAGGAGCACAAGAACCACGCCGTGAAGCACGCGCCGGCGCACCCTGGCGGTGTCGTCGGCGTCGTGCCCTGTTTCAAAGGCGGCCCTCAACTCCGGGCCGGTAACAACCCGGTGGCCATGGAGGACGCTCGCGTCCTGCTGCTTCTTCCTAGCCATCTATGACCAGCACACGGGCGTGGATCGCCGTGCGCTGGTGCAGGGCGGTCCGGACGGCGCGGTGCAGGCCATCCTCCAGATAAAGGGTCCCCTGGTACTGCACCACGTGCGGAAACAGGTCACCAAAAAAGGTGGAATCCTCGGCAAGGAGCGCCTCCAGGTCCAGCGTGCGCTTGGTGGTCACCAGCTCGTCCAGCCGCACCGGACGCGGCGGCAGCGCAGCCCATTCCTTGGGCGTGTTGTAACCATGGTCAGGGTAAGGGCGGCCCTCGCCCACAGCTTTGAATATCACCATGCCACCCTAGGCACCCATCGGGTCCAGCGAAAGTATCCGGCACCCCCGCGGTCAGGTTGTAGCCAAACAGTGACCATGTGTCACACGCGGTGATCTTTGCAGCGCGCGGCCGGGACTTGACGGCGCTGCTGACAGAATGGAGCCATGACAGCAACCGAGTCCATTGCCACCTCCCGCCCTGGTGTGCGCCCGCCCGCCACGCCTCCCCTCGCGCTGCTGCTGGACGTGGACGGACCCGTGGCGAGCCCGGTGACCCGCGACGTGAAACAGGAGATCATCCTTGACCTTGTGGCGTTGGCCGCGGCGGGCATTCCTGTCATCTTCAATACCGGCAGGTCGGACGCCTTCATCCGCGGGCAGGTGATGGAGCCGATGATCGAGGCCGGGATTCCCGCGGGCACCATCATCCACGCCATCTGCGAAAAGGGCGCCGTCTGGTTCAGCTACACCGCTGCCGGCCCCGGCCCCATCCATGTGGACCGCGAACTGGCCGTGCCCGCCGCTTACGGCGACGATATCCGCCGGATGGTGGCCGAGGACTACTCCGCGCACATGTTCTTCGACGAAACCAAGCGGGCCATGGTGTCCGTGGAACAGCATATCGAGGTCCCCAGCGCCGAATACCTGGCCGAACAAAAACTCTTCGACGCCGACGCCATGGACCTGATGTCCCGCCACGGCCTCGGCGTGGTCCGGCTGGACCACCACGCCCCCAACTCGGACGACGAAGTGGACTACCGCGTGGACCCCACCATTATTTCCACCGACATTGAGTCGGTGCGGCTGGGCAAGGACCTGGGCGCCAGCCGGGCGGTGGAACTGCTGGCCGCCCAAGGCATCACGCCGCAGGCCTGGCGGACGGTGGGTGACTCCCGCACGGACTATGCCATGGCAGACTGGCTCCACCACAACGACCACGACGTAAAACATGTGGACGTCCGCCCGGCCGACGGTGTTCCGGACAAGCCCTACGACGTCCTGACCGCCGCGGACCTGGGGCTGGATTCCTCAGTGATCCACGACGACGCCGGCGGCGCTTTCCTGCGCAGCTGGCGGGAGTCGCTGGGGGCCTGAGCCCCTTCCGCGGCCGGGTGACCCCGGCCGGAAACCTGCCGTTTCCACCTCGCGGCTATCATGCAGGTAGGAAGGCTTACTTACATTGACCAGCTCGGAGAACACCATTACAGAAGCACCGGTACAGGACGAGGTCTACTACGGCAGCCAGGCGTCCGTAGAAGAACAGTTTCATGCAGAGGTTACCTCTGCCGCAGCGGAACAGCGGCTCAGGCACCGCCCCGACGTCATCAGGCACAAGGGCCGTTACGCCCTGATCAACTACAACAGGACGCCTTACCAGGCCATGGTTGAGGACCTGTTGTTCCTGCGCAATCTCCTGGTGACCAACGACCTTGCCTACCTCCTGGTCCGCGGCAACAACGACCGGCCCGTCCTTGCCCTGGACTGGAAGGACCGGAAGAAGCTCCGGGCCGCCCTGGTGGAGGCCTGCCGGGACGAGCCGTTCTACTCCATGACGGTGGATGCCAAAAAGAAAACCTCTGTCCTGGTGGCCGACGGCGAGCTCTCCTCCAACCGGCAGGCCCGCATTTTCCGCCTCTACCGCCCGCGCGTTGAACCGGGGGGCGGATTCGAATTCGGTGCCTCAGCGGGCGTGCAGATCGAACTCTGGGCCTTCGAGGGCGAGGAGCTGATCCTGCCGATCGAGAACTCCCTCACCCGCCGCACGCTCCTGCGGCAGGATGCCGTGCGCGGCACAGTGGAACGCTACGGCCACACCTGGCCCACCATCGAAAACATGTTCGCCGACCATGCCAGCGACATCAGCTTCGACATCGATCTGGTGTTCTCCTGGGTGGACGGCAGCTCGCCTGAGTACATCGCAGCCCGGCGCTCACAGCAGCAGGGCGTGGTCCTGGGTGAAGGCGATGACCACGAAGCCCGGTTCCGGCAGATCAACGAACTCAAGTACGCGCTCCGGTCCGTCTACATGTTCGCGCCGTGGATCCGCCGCATCTTCATCGCCACGGACTCCCCCGCCCCTGCCTGGCTGGCGGACCATCCTGCAGTCACCATTGTCCGCAGCGAAGAGTTCTTCGCGGATCCTGCCGTGCTGCCCACCCACAATTCCCAGGCGGTGGAGTGCCAGCTCCACCACATCGAAGGGCTTTCAGAGCACTTCCTGTATTCGAACGATGACATGTTCTTCGGCCGGGCGGTGGGCCCGGACATGTTCTTCACCCCGGGCGGCATCACCAAGTTCATCGAGGCCGAAACCCGGATCGGGCTGGGCGAGAACGCCGCTGAGCGCAGCGGCTTCGAGAACGCGGCCCGCGTCAACAGGAAACTGCTGTGGAACCGGTTCGGGCGGATCACCACCCGCCACCTGGAGCACACCGCAGCCCCGCTGAGGCGGAGCCTGGTGGAGCAAATGGAGCAGGAATTCCCCGAAGAATTCCGGAAAACGGCTGCTAGCCGGTTCCGCGCGGCTGACAACATTTCCGTCACCAACTCGTTTTACCACTACTACGCGCTGCTCACGGGCCGCGCGGTCACCCAGACGGCCGCCAAGGTCCGTTACGTGGATACCACCATGCGCGCCGGGCTGAACTACCTGCCCAAGCTGCTGGCCAAGCGCAACATGGACTTCTTCTGCCTGAACGATGGCAGCTTCCCCGAAGTCGATGCGGACGAGCGGGCCGAGCTGGTGACGGACTTCCTCGAAAAGTACTTCCCCATCAAGGCGCCCTGGGAGAAGTAGGCGCAAAGGCAAAGTCCGTGCCGCTGGGCGGCACGGACTTCGCTGCACTTCCTCTCGCTGCCGTCCTGGCAGGCCTTCCTACCGGCTCGTGGGCAGGCCGGGCTTCACACCGGTCCGCCGCTTCACCGTCTCAGGGATGCGGACCCCGGCCGCTGCCAGCCGCCGTGCGGTCTCTTCCGGCGACACATACTCGCCCACCGTCGTCGAACGTCCCATCGGGACCACTGAGTGCACGATGGTGTGCTCGTAAACATGCACCAGGTTGAACGCCTGCCCGCCGTCCTGCCCCCGGGTACCGCCCACGGGAACGTTCAGGTCCTGCGTGTAGCAGCTGGCCGAGGCGACTGAGACGGGGACTCCGGCAAAGCTCGCTGTGGTGGAGTAGTGCAGGTGGCCGGCAAGGATGGTCCGGACATCCGAGTTCCGGACAACCGCTGCAAGGGATGCCTGGTCCCTCAACTCCACCAGGACCGACAGGTCCAGGACGGAGGGGACCGGCGGGTGGTGGAGGGCCAGGATGGTGCCGTCCGGAGCCGGGGTCTCCAGTTCCCGTGCCAGCCATTTGAGCTGGGAGTCATCAAGTTCGCCGTGGTGGAACCCCGGGACTGACGTGTCCAGGGTAATGACGCGCAGGCCGTTGATGAAGTAGCTGTGGTCCAGGGGGGCGTCGTTCCCGGGCTGGTCCAGGAGGCCCTTCCGCAGGTTCGCCCGGTTGTCGTGATTACCCATGGCCCAGATGACTTCCGCGCCCAGTTCCTGGGAGGCTGGTTCAACGATGGCCCGGAGCTTCGCATAGGCCTCCGGATGGCCTTTGTCTGCCAGGTCTCCGGTGAAGATGACGGCTTCGGGCCTTGCACCGGATGCTTTGACCTCGTCGAAGAGCTGTATGAGCCGCTTTTCGCTGTCTACGACGCCGTAGAGGGGATCCGGACCTCCCAACAAGTGGGGATCGCTCAGGTGGAGTAGGAAGTGGCGTGGCCGGGGGTGTTCGGCCTCGATGTGCTCCATTGCTGCCTCTGTGGTCGGGGGGAAGCGGTTCTTCCCTTCTACCCTTCAGTAATCTTTATCCAATCAGACATTTGGCAAACTTTGGGTGAATCGCCGAAGCCGATGTGGAAAAAGCTAAAAGAACTGCGCTTTCCTGGAATTAATTCGGCAAGGCGCAGCCTCAGCCCAGGGCGCCTTCGATGGCGTCGATGACTTGCGCCGAGTCCGGCTCAACTGTTGGTGCGAAGCGGGCCACCACTTCGCCGTCCCGGTTGACCAGGAACTTCTCGAAGTTCCATTTCACGAGTCCGGGCAGCAGCCCCGTCTTGAATTTGGTCAGCTCAGCGTAGAGCGGGTGCTGGTCCTTGCCCCGGACGTCGGCCTTCACCGTCAGAGGGAAGCCCACACCATAGTTGCGCTCACAGAACTCCGCGATTTCACTGTCGCTGCCCGGCTCCTGGCCGGCGAACTGGTTGCACGGGACCCCAAGGATTTCGAACCCGCGGTCGCGGAACTTTTGATACAGCGCCTCCAGCCCGGAGTACTGGGGTGTCAGGCCGCAGTTGGAGGCGACGTTGACCACCATCACTACTTTGTCTTTGAATCTGCCGAAATCAGTTTGGGTTCCGTCATTCAGGGTCAGCGGGATCGGGTACAGGGATGTCACAGGCTGCGTCCTCAGGAAGTTGTTCATCAGGGGAAATTCGTTGCCGATCCGCCAGTGTACTGGTGGGGGCCGGATTTTTCCTGGACTGGTTTCCCGGGTGCGTTTCGCCGGGCAGCACACAGGCTGCCCCAATGGAGGGGTCTGCCGGCGCCACGCCGGCCGGGGAAGTTGCTTCAGTCGCCATGGGGGACGGAGCGGCCGACGGCGGACCAGCAGTGGCGGGGTCAGGTGCAGCAAGCGTCGGTGTGAGCGCAGGGATCGGGGCCTGGGTAGGTGTCGGCATTGGAGTCAGTGCCGGGATCGGGGTCTGGGTAGGTGTCGGCGTCGACGTCAGCGCCGGGATCGGGGTCCGGGTAGGCGTCGGCGTCGGAGTCAATGCCGGGATCGGGGTCTGCGTCGGTGTCGGCGTCGACGTCAGCGCCGGGATCGGGGTCTGGGTAGGTGTCGGCGTCATTGTTGGCATCGTCGTCGACGTGGGCGCGGTCGACTGACTCGGTGTTGACGTCGGTGTGGACGTCGGCGTCGCGGTCGGATCACCCGGCGAGGCAGCCGCCCCAGTCGGCGACGCCGTCGGGGACGGATCACCCGGCGAGTCAGCCGCCTGAGTCGGCGACGCCGTCGGGGACGGATCAGCCGGCGAGGCAGTCGCCAAACTGGGCTTCGGCGTCGGAGACGGATCAACCGGCGGGGCGGATGACGGCTGGCTACCCGGGGCCGCCACCTGTGCGGCAGACAGGGGGGAGGCCGGCGCCGCAGCCGCTCCTGCAGCATCTTGACCATCATGGTCGTCCGGGCCAAAGCTGACAGGTATGATCCACTGCAGCCAGCCCAGTGGGGAACCGCTGCCTGGCGCGAAGCTGCGCAGCTCTTCGGCCCCGTCGTCTGCCAGGGGACGCACCGGCAGCAATCCCCACGTCAGCGGATTGACATGGCGTCCGTTAAGGATGGTCTCGAAATGCAGGTGGCAACCTGTAGACCATCCGGTGGTACCCACCTCGGCGATGAACTGTCCAACATTGATCCTGTCGCCCGTGCGCACGGCAATGGCTTCGAGGTGGTTGTAGGTGGTGATCAGCCCGCTGCCGTGGTCGATCTCCACCCTGTTGCCCCCGCCCCAAGGGTGCCAGCCGGCGGCCCGGACCACGCCAGAGTCAGCGGCGTAGACCTTTGTTCCGCATGGCGCGGCGTAGTCCTGGCCGAGGTGGAAGTCGTTGGTGGCTCCGGACAAGGGGCTTACCCGGAAACCGAAGGGTGAGCTGGGTTTGAGCAGATCAAGCGGCGCCCGCAGGAAGCCGGCCGGCGGCCTGCCCAGTCCAGCGGCCCCCACCGACAAGGGCGGCGGATTGTCTCCGGCATAGCTGCCGAGCGCCGGACGGGGAAATGGAACCAGGGCCTGGGGATCGGTGGCGATAGTGGTCGGCAAAGTACTGGGGCCAACAGTGCCGGACGGCGCATCGCCCTGGCGTCCGGATAACGCAGGAGCCGCGTTGGGGCTGGCGGAAAAGGAGGTCCCGACACCCGGACCCGACGCCGCTGTCCGCTCCTGCACGCCTCCCGCCAGATTCAAGGACCAGACGGAGAGGGCCAGGGCACCCGAAGCGGCGAAGGCACGCACAAGGGAGCCATAAGGACGGCGCGGCAGTGCGTGGCTATTTGGTCTCCGATGTTGCCCCAAAAGACTGACTCCAGAACATAAATCAACCGCCCGCGTCATGACGGTATTTCCCATGGGACCACACCGCCCGAAGCCTGTGAAGCCCCGAGCGCGGGTTTGCCCGGATAATTGAGCAAACCTTGCGGTACATGCCTCCCTGGCCACCGCGGTCTTCCCGTAGGCAAGAATTGGATATGCGCAGTTTCCTCCGCGAATGGCAGGACGAACTCAAGAAGACGTTCACAGGCAGGGCCGATGCAGTCCCGGACTGGGTAACCAAGCTCGCCGAGGGTGATGATCCCGGGTACCACCTCCCGGGCTCGGCAGTGTGGGCAGTGCACGGTTCCATGTCCCCCATCGTGGCCGGAATCAGAACGCTGCTGATGCAATCCCTCCATCCGGGCGCCCTCGCCGGTGTGCACGAGCACTCCAACTTCCGTGAGGATCCCCTCGCCCGCCTGGCAGCGAGCATCCGCTGGATCTTCACCGTGACGTACGGGTCCAAAAGTGCCGCGGAGGAAGCGTCACGCCGCGTGCAGCACCTTCATGAGCAGGTGCAGGGCAGGTTCGTGGACAACCAGGGGGCAGAGCGTTCCTATAGTGCGAACGATCCGGAGCTGGCAGCTTGGATCCACCTTGCCTTTACGGACGCGTTCCTCACCGCGCACAAATTCTGGGGCGGTCCCATCCCCGGCGGCCCGGATGCCTACGTCCGTGAATGGGCGCAGGCCGGGAGGCTGATGGGCGTCGAGGATCCTCCGCTGAGCGAAGCGGACATGCGCGCGCAACTGGACTGTTGGTACCGGAGCGGCGAACTGCGCGTGGACCACAGGGTGTCTGAGACGGTGGAATTTATCCGGAACGCCCCGCTGAATCCCATGCTTCGGCCCGGATACCGCATCCTGTTTGCCGGCGCGGTCTACAGCCTGGAGCCCCGATACCGACAGATGCTCGGCTTGTCCGTGCCACGGCTGGGCCCTTTCCCATTGCCGGTGAGGTTGGCCACCAAGGTGGTGCTCGGCGTCGTCCGGCTTGCCCTTGGTCCGCGCGGCCCCAGCGAACTTGCAGCCAGGGCACGGCTTCGCCGGCTGGGATTCACGGAGAAGGCTCAGGCAGCCTGATAGGTGCGGGGAAAAACGAAAGAACCCGGTCCCGCCAATGCGGGACCGGGTTCCAACCGGCGGAGAATGGGGGATTTGAACCCCCGAGGGCGTTAACCCAACACGCGTTCCAGGCGTGCGCCATAGGCCGCTAGGCGAATTCTCCAACTGCTTCTGAATCAAAAGCAGGTACTAGACTACCTGAACTTTTCCGCATCGCCCAATTGGCGCTTCAGTGCCCGGTTTGGGGCCGGTTCCCGACTGTTCCCGGGAGGTGGCTGCCCGGGCCTTAAGCCAGAAATGGACGCCCCCAACGCGCCCATTCCATCGGAACCCCGTTGAGCTGCCGGGTCCGGCTCCGTTCAGCCAGGCCTCGCAGCTCACAATCTTGAGATTGCCCCAATCGGTGTACATACCCATGATCGTGGCTGGCGCGTAGATAAGCAATGAATTGCCGAGCCTTTGCGGGGACCGATAGGGAACCATGGAGGCATGAGCGAACTGCACGCCCTGGTGTTTTACGTCCCAGCAACGCACACCCAGCAGGTCCTGAGGGCCATTGGCGATGCGGGCGCGGGCCGGATTGGAAACTACTCGCATTGCTCCTTCACCTCCCGGGGAACAGGCCGCTTCACTCCGCAGGCCGGCGCCAATCCTCACCAGGGGCGGGTGGGCACGCCGGAAGAAGTGGCCGAGGACCGGGTTGAATGCATGGTGGAAGGGCCGTTGCTTGAAGCCGTGGTCGAAGCGTTGCGGGCCGCGCACCCGTACGAGGAACCTGCCTTGATGAGTTGGAAGGTTGCGGGCTGGCCCTCCCCCGGGGCCGATTCGAGTCGCGCCTGAACTTCGGGTAAAGTAACTGGCGGCCCCTCATGTGGCGTCATCCTGTTGAACTCCCCCAGGACCGGAAGGTAGCAAGGGTAAATGGGCTCTGGCGGGTGCATGGGGGGTCTTTACTATTCCCCCACAGGGCGGCAGACTGTCAGCCCGGATTGGTAGGGTTTTCTCTGTGACAGTTACTACCGCCCTGTACCGCAGATACCGTCCAGATTCGTTCGCTGACGTTATCGGGCAGGAGCATGTCACCGAGCCGCTGATGACGGCTTTGCGGAAAAACCGCGTCAACCATGCATACCTGTTTTCCGGCCCCAGGGGCTGCGGAAAAACCACTTCGGCGCGCATCCTGGCGCGCTGCCTGAACTGTGCCAAGGGCCCCACGGACACCCCTTGCGGCACCTGCCCCAGCTGCATTGAGCTTGCCCGCGGCGGTTCCGGATCACTGGACGTGATCGAGATCGACGCCGCCAGCCATGGCGGTGTGGATGACGCGCGGGACCTGCGCGAACGGGCCACATACGCTCCCGTGCGGGACCGCTACAAGATCTTCATCATCGACGAAGCGCACATGGTCACGTCCGCAGGCTTCAACGCGCTGCTGAAGATCGTCGAAGAGCCGCCGGAACACATCAAGTTCATCTTCGCCACCACGGAACCGGACAAGGTCATCGGCACCATCCGCTCCCGGACACACCACTATCCCTTCCGGCTGGTGCCGCCCGAGCCCCTCATGGCCTACCTGGAACTGCTGTGCAACCAGGAGAATGTTCCGGTGGCGCCCGGAGTCCTGTCGCTGGTGGTCCGTGCCGGCGGCGGTTCCGTCCGTGATTCCCTTTCCGTCCTGGACCAGCTGATGGCCGGCGCCGGGCCCAACGGCCTGGACTACGAACTGGCCGTTGCGCTCCTTGGCTACACTCATGCCTCGCTGCTGGATGACGTGGTGGAAGCTGTTGCCGCCTCAGACGCAGCCACCGTTTTCCGCGCCGTGGACAGGGTCATCCAGACCGGCCATGATCCCCGCCGGTTTGTCGAGGACCTGCTGGAACGCTTCCGCGACCTCATCATCGTCCAGGCCATGCCTGAAAGCGCGCAGACCATACTGCGCGGCATGCCTGCCGACCAGATCGCGCGCCTGAAGAACCAGGCCCACAACCTTGGCGCCGCCGAGTTGTCCCGTGCTGCAGATGTCACCAACACGGCACTGACCGAAATGACCGGCGCCACGTCACCCCGGCTTCACCTGGAGCTTCTGTGTGCCCGGATCCTGCTGCCCAGTTCCGAGCAGAATGAGCGCGGCATGGCGGCGCGGATTGACCGCGTGGAACGCCGGCTCAATTACGCCGGAAACGACGTCGGTGCTCCCGCCGTCGAGTCGGGTCACCAGCCTGCCCCTGGGGGTCACGCCGTGCCGGTTGGGAACGCCGCACCAGCCCCCGCAACAGCCCCAGCAACCGTCCCCGGCGCTCCCCGGCCGGAAGCAGCCAGCCCTGCGCCAGCAGTGCAAGAACCGGCACCGACGGGACCATCGAACCCCGCGCGTGCCGCGGCCCAACCGGCTTCCGCGCTTGCTCCACAGAATGCGCGTCCTGCGGGAGCAACGGGTCCGGACGGCAGGCCTGCGGCCGCCGCTGCACCGGCTGACGCTGAAAACCGTGCGCCGTTGACCGCGCCCCGCGTGAGCACCAGCGACTGGCCGGTAGAGGGTTCCGCCGGAACCTCGACCGCCCCTGCTGGTTCGCGCCCGGCCCCCGCTGGATCACGCTCCGGCGAGCCGAACACACCTGACCTACGGCCCGAGCCCGCCCCTGTTCAGCCCGTCCAACCCGCTCAGCCGGTTCAACCCGCTCAGCCGGTTCAGCCGGTATCCGTTCCTGCCGGGCACGCGCAACCTGGCCCGGCTTCTTCGGGGCCCGCCGCACCCGCTCCCCCGGCCGCCATGGGCGACGTGGAAGTGCTGCGCCGCGCTTGGCCGGACGTCCTGCAGACCCTGTCGAAAATCAAGCGCAGCACTTGGGCGCTCGTTGAGCCGAACGCCCAGGTGAGCGCCTTCGACGGACACACGCTTACTCTTTCGTTCACCACGTCCGGACTCGCGGGCGCCTTTGGCCGGGCAGACCATTCGGAAAACCTGCGGCAGGCAATCCACAAGACTGTGGGCATTGACTGCCAGATCACCGCAGTGGCCGGCAGCGGCGGCCGGACGAGCTCTGAACCAAACCCAAAAGCACCCGCTAGCCGGCCTGCCCCGGCAACGTCAGCCGATGTTGCCTGGGGACTGGCTCCCGCGGCCGCCGTTACCACGTCACCAGAGACACCAGCACCATCCGGTGCTGCTACGGCTCCCGGCAAGGAGCAAGCTCCTGGAAGCGTTGCGGGCCACCCCGGGACCAATACGGCAGGGGAACGGCCTGCAGCGCCGGACTCCGGACATCACCAAGAGGCGAACGTCCAGGGCGCACCCGCCACCGGTGTCATCGCAGCCCGGACGCCAGCCACCCGCCCTGCCCAACCGGCGGGCGCAGCTCCGGCAGTCCCTTCGGCTCCGGCCCCTTCAGCCCAACCGGCGGCAGGCAATTCCGCCGCACCTTCGGCCCCTGCCGACCCGTACAGCGGCGCCGCCGGCGACTACTCGTACTCTGACGACGACTGGGGACCGCCCCGGGACGAGGACGCTCCCCCGCTGGATGAAGAGCCTCCCCTGGACTGGGACCCTTCGGCGCGCCCAGAGCCCCGCTCCACCCGGGGTGGTTCGGCGGGCCAGAGTAGCAGGGACTCGCGGGCAACTGTTCCACCCGTCGCTTCAGCCATGGGAAACCTGCCGGCCCGCCAGCCCGGAACCCGGCCAAACTCTGATACCCCGGCAGGCACCGGAACCGTGCCGGCGACGCCCGCAACCGGAGGGGATGCACCGCACGATCCCTGGACGCGCGCGGTCGAACAGGCGCCGGGTGTCTGGGTAGTCGGCGAGGAAAGCAACATTGGGAAACTGGCAGCTGCCGGCATCGCGGAAACGGAAGCTCCTGCCTCCACGCCGCCCCACCACTACGAACCCGCCGCTGCGCAAATTCCCCCGTCCATACCGGTTACCGGTACGGCCTCCGCCGTGGATGCCGAGTGGGGCCTGGCAACAACTGCCCCTTCCACGGGTGAAGAGGCAGGCCAGGGCAGCGGATCCTCCGGACCAGCGCCGGCACGTGCTCGAGAGTTCGCCATGGCGTCGGCCGCTCACGTGGCTGCGCCGGCTGCTGCAGCGCGGCCAGCCCCCGCCCCCGCACCGGCACCGGCTGCTTCCGTGGCGGCGCCTGCGGCGCCGGCCCCTGCTCCGTCTGCCACAACTCCAGCGGCTCCGGCACCGGCCGGCACGCGGCAGAGCCTTTACCAGCGTCTGTCCAACAGCCCTGAGGCAGAGGCAGGCCGGGCAAAAGCCCCTGCCCGCGCCGTCCCGGCCGCCGCCACTTTTGTCCAGGACATCCCGAGCCCGGACGATGAGACCATTGAGGCATCCGGCGTCTTCGGCCGTGCTGCGGTGGAACGTATCCTTGGCGGGAAGCTGATCGAAGAACGCTCCCTCGACGGCAGCCCAGTGCCGCCCCGCTACTGATCCAACCACTATCCGCTCCTAGCTAAAGAGGAAAACGTGTACGAAGGTGCTGTCCAAGAGCTGATTGACGAGCTCGGACGCCTTCCCGGCGTGGGACCCAAATCCGCCCAGCGGCTGGCGTTCCACATCCTTGAAGCGGACCCGCAGGACATGAAGCGGCTGGTGGAAGCCATCACCACCGTGAAGGAACGGGTCAAGTTCTGCACGGTCTGCGGCAACGTCACCGAGCAGGAGCTCTGCAACATCTGCCGTGACCCCCGGCGCGATCCCGCGGTGATCTGCGTGGTGGAGGAATCCAAGGACGTACTCGCCGTGGAACGTACGCGCTCGTTCCGGGGCAGGTACCACGTACTGGGCGGTGCCATTAATCCGATTGCCGGCATCGGTCCGGAGCAGCTGCGGATCCGCGAGCTCCTCACGCGGCTGAACGACGGCGCTATCCAGGAAGTCATCATCGCCACCGATCCCAACCTCGAGGGTGAGGCGACGGCCACCTACCTGGCCAGGATGTTGAAAACTATCGGGATCGCGGTGACCAGGCTCGCGTCCGGGCTGCCCGTAGGCGGCGATCTTGAATACGCGGACGAGGTCACGCTGGGGCGCGCCTTCGAGGGCCGCCGGAACGCCCTCACCTGAGGCCGGGCGAATGCCCCCGGGTGAGATCGAACCGCTCGTCACCGAGCGGCTCGTCCTGCGGCTGGTCGAGGGCTCGGACGAGGCCGCCATCCACAGTTACCGCAGCAATCCCGCCGCCACCCGGTACCTCTCCCACGAGCCGCTCTCCGTCGAGGCCAACCGGGCAAGGCTCAAAGAGCTCCTGGTCCTTGCCGAGGCATCGGCCGGCGCCTGGTTCAACTACTGCTGGGCCATCACCCTGCGGCAGTCCGGGCAGGTGATCGGGGATGCGCGCACCTGGAACAGCACTGCCGTCTCCAGGCCGGGCATGCTGGCCCCCGGATGGCATCCTGCCGGGCACGCCGCGTTGGCTTACGTCCTGCATCCCGATTACCACCACCACGGTTACGGACGTGAGGCTGCGGCCGCCCTGGTGACCTGGCTCTTCGCGCAGCGCGGGATCAACACTGTTGCAGCGGCGGTCTACGAACCGAACAAACCATCCATCCGGCTTCTCCGCAGTCTCGGGTTCCGGCCGGATGCAGTTCCCCCCGAATATCAGGAAAGCACCGGCAAAGGCCTTCCCTTGCTGATGTTTCGGCTGGAAAGTCCAGCTTCATCACCCTGAGGCGGACCGGCGCCTGGTCGCCGCATAACCCCCGCCAAGGAAGACCCCGCCCACAGCCGCTTGCACGCCGATGCCGACGGCTGCCAGTGGCACTCCGTCCGCTGCGCCGTCGCGCTCCCGGCCCTCCACACACGGAACCTGGGAAGCATCAGCGGCGTCCAGCATCGCTCCGGGAAACCATGCCAGCGTGTCATCCTGGGAACCGGATTCCCCGGCCAGCATGCTGAACAGGATCAGCGGATTGCTCGCAGCTATCCAGGCGATCCTCTCGGTGTGATAAACCTCCGTGAAACCCCGCAGTTCGGGCAAGCATTGCCACGACACCATCTGTCCAGCGCCGTCACGTTCTATGTTCACAGCAACAAGGACCCGCTCCGAGGTTCGCACGGCGGGAAGAAGCGCCGCCACGGCAAGGACATTTCCGAGCAGGAGCAGGAAGGCCGCACTCCATGCCACGGCCCGTCCAGTGTTCTTGCCGAACCACCACAGCGTTCCCGCCCCGATCGCAGCAAAAACCAGGACCTCCCACAGGGCCACAGCGGCCGCTATAACGGCTACGGCAGGGGATGATTCCGTTGCGTAGGCAAGGCAAAGCAGGAACAGCGCAGCCAGCAACGTGAAAACCACGCCGCGGCCACAAGCCACCGTCCAGGCCAGGAACGGCCCCTCTGCCGGAGAACCCCCGTCCTCGTCCGTCCTGCCCCGATGGCGTGTCCATCTGATCGCCAGCACGCAGGTAACCGGAACCAGGATCGCCGCGGCCAGAACGTAGACGCCTCCGGGCGCATCGGGCGGAACGTCACCTCCGGTTGCCACCATCACCGTCAGCAGCCCAGCGGCCAGGGACGCCAGGAAAATAGTGGCTGACTGCCACCAGAAGCGTCCGGAGACGACAATCCGGGCGACGTCCACCGAGGCCTGGCTCAGGACCATGCGGGCGGCGCCCGGGCTTGGCGGCAGGGAATCATCGTCTTCAGCGGCCGCAGGGATGGTCCCGCCTGCGCCAATAACCTCGTACACAGGTTCTTCGACGCCGAAGCCCTCGTCCTGCCGTTCGTCACCGGCCACAGTCCAAGCCCCCGTATCCCACAACAGGCCCAGCCCCGGTGCTCACGGGGCTAACCCCATCGTGGTCCACCGTGCCGGGCCTGTCCACAGAAGCAGCTACGCTATGCGGGTTCCCCGCGCCAATTTGCGGGCGGGCGTGCGAAGCGCACGCCAACCCAGCCACATCAGGAGTGCGGCCACCAACAGCTGCAGGCCCAGTCCCAAAGGCCACAGCGGGGTGGACTGCGCCAGGTACCGCAGTTTGACCTCGCCGTTCGCACACGGGAAGGTGCCCTCCGGACCGGCCATGGCATACCGGGCACCCTGGCTGATGGTCTCTATTGCGCCCACCGATGAGTAGTTGCGCTCCTGCGAACGGTCCTTGTAGGGGATCGCATCGGCCACCACCACGTAAGGGTTCATTGCTATCAACCAGGCCACCCGTTCGGTCCGCATGGCGCTCTGCTCCTGCAGCGGTCCGGAGCAGGTGTACTCCGGTTCAAGGGGCCCCTGTTGGCCTCCCTCCCGGGACAGCGGCTCGTACGCCCGGTATTGGGCCTGGTTGGCCATAATGGTCCCCTGCGTAAGCCCTGTTCCCAGCCCAAAGGCGATCAGGGTGCCCACGGCAAGGCCGGCAACGGCGAGGTACGTGACCACGATCGAAAACAGTGGCCGGCCCGCGAGCGCCGAGATGCCAACACCGATGGCGCAGACAACTCCCACCTCAACTGCCAGCATGAGCAGCGCCACCAGGACGTGGCCGGGAGTCATGCCGCCCAGCGCCACCCCGATTACCAGGAAGGGCGTGCTGGCCACCAGGAAGGCCAGGGCCGCGGCCCACGCCGCCACGAATTTGCCCCACAGGATCTGGCCGGGCCGCAGCAGGGTTACCTGGAGGATGGCCAGAGTGCCGCCGGCCCGGTCGCCGTTAACGGCATTGGCGGACAGCGCCGGGGCAACCAGCAGCGCAAAGAGCAGGACGAAGGCCAGGACCACCTCGAAGATCATGGATCCTGGACCGGTGTCCGGCGGCGCCACGTAGCCGGGGTATCCGCGCTGCGCCTCCTGGCTGGCGTTCCAGCTGGCCCAGGTCAGCCAGGTCACGAGGCCTGTCAGGACAAACCAGATGGCCAGCATGATGTACCAGCCGCGGGACCGCAGCCGCTGCTTGAGCTCAAGCACCACCACATCCCGAATGCCGGGCAGGTAACCGCCGGTTGTCCTGCCGCCGGTGTCCTGCCGGTCCTTTGTTGCGTGGCTCATCGCAGCTCCCCTTCGAGGCTCATGTAGGTCTCTTCAAGGGCCCCTGATGCGGGGGCAAAGGAAGTCACCCCGACGCCGGCGAGCACCAGGTCACGCAGCAGCCGCTCGGCGTCGCTGTCACCGCCCAGCATCAGGCTGAGAGCCGGGCGGCGTCCTTCCTCGCGCCGGAACGCCAGCCCCAGCCCGGTCAGTTTGGCAGCGAGCGCATCCATGTCGGAGGCGGTGACGGCGTAGCGCCGACCGGCGGCGGCAGCCTGCTCAGTGGTTTGCTGCCTGACGGTACGGCCCTTGTTAACAAACACGGCGCCGTCGGCAATTTCGTCCAGTTCGCTCAGCACGTGGGACGAAACCACCACCGCCTTGCCCTCTGCCGCCAGTTCCCGCAGCATCAGCCGAAGCTCCACGCGTGAGCCGGGATCCAGGCCCGATGCCGGTTCGTCGAGCAGAAGGACGGAAGGATCGTGGATCAGGGCCCGCGCCAGGCTGAGCCTCTGCTGCTGTCCGCGGGACAGCACCCGCGCCGGTTGGTCGGCCAGGTCGTCCAGCCGGACGCGTTCCAGCAGCTCTGCGACCCGCAGTCCGATGCCCTGGGCGGGAAGCCGGTAGAAGCGGGCCATCTGGGTGAGGATTTCACGGGCGGTGAGCGACTCCCACACACCCAGGGTGTCCGGCATCCAGCCAACCCGGCTGCGTACTTCCGCGCGATCCTGGCGCGGATCGAGGCCGCCCACACTGATGCTGCCTTGGTCGGGCGCCAGCAATGACGCCAGCATCAGCAGCAGCGTGGTTTTGCCGGCCCCGTTTGGCCCGATCAGAGCGGTCACCTTGCCCGCCGGGGCATGGAAGTCCATATGTTCGACGGCGTGTACCGTGCCGAAGCTGCGGCTGACGGCATGAGCCGTGATGCCGCCGTCGGGCTCCAGCCCCGCCGTACCGTCCGATAACTCAGAAATCATTGGCATGTATAACGCACCTGTCCCCCACAGTTTTTGATGCACGCTGACACTTTTGAGCGTACGCCCGCGGACGCTGGCGGCACGCCTCCCAACGCTCAGGATTCGGTCACAATTCAACCCCTGACCGCGGGCGGCGATAAACTGGTGCCACGAAGTCGCGCCAACAACGGCGTAAGTTCCCCAGGGTCAGGGCCAACACAGCATCACCGCTGCTTGGGCCGGCTCCAATTTGATCCAGTGAAGGTTCGCGCATGAGTACGCCCACTACAGAAGTGCACAACGCAAAGCAGGCACAGGAGCTGCCCGCCGGCGGCGCAGTAACCAAACAGCTGATCGTGCAGAAGTTTGGCGGATCATCCGTAGCCGATGCCGATGGCGTCAAACGGGTGGCCAAGCGCGTAGTGGACGCCCAGTCTGCCGGCAATGAAGTGGTTGTGGTGGTGTCAGCCATGGGCGATACCACTGACGAACTCCTGGACCTGGCCGCCCAGGTGACGGACTCGGCCCCCGCCCGTGAAATGGACATGCTGCTGTCCGCCGGTGAGCGTATCTCCATGGCGCTGCTTGCCATGGCCATTAACAAGCTGGGCGCCTCCGCCCAGTCCTTCACCGGCTCTCAGGCCGGCATGATTACCGATGGCATCCACGGCAAGGCCCGGATCATCGACGTCGACCCCCACCGGATCCGCACCGCACTCGACAAGGGAAACATCGCCATCGTGGCGGGCTTCCAGGGCATGAGCCGCGCCACGAACGAAATCACCACCCTGGGCCGCGGCGGCTCGGACACTACGGCGGTGGCACTCGCAGCAGCACTTGAGGCGGACGTCTGCGAAATCTACACGGACGTGGACGGTATCTACACCGCCGACCCCCGGGTAGTCCCCTCAGCCCAGAAGATCGACACGATCTCCAGCGAGGAAATGCTTGAACTTGCGGCGTCGGGAGCCAAGATCCTGCACCTTCGCTGCGTGGAGTACGCGCGCCGGTTCGGCGTGCCACTGCACGTCCGTTCGTCATTCAGCCAGCACGAAGGCACCTGGGTCATCCCCAGCGCCGAAGACAAGATCACCACTCAAGAGGGAGTTGCCTTGGAGCAGCCAATCATCTCCGGCGTCGCGCACGACCGTTCCGAAGCCAAGGTCACCGTTGTTGGTGTGCCGGACATTCCCGGCAAGGCTGCTGCCATCTTCCAGGTCATCGCCGATGCCCACTCGAATATCGACATGATCGTGCAGAATGTGTCCACCCACGGCACCGGCCGGACGGACATTTCGTTCACGCTGCCCATCGTGGAAGGCGCCGACGCACTGGCAGCGCTGCACGCAGCACAGGACCAGATCGGTTTTGAAACCATCGAGTACAACGAGCAGATCGGCAAGCTGTCCCTGATCGGCGCCGGGATGCGCTCGCACCCAGGCGTGTCCGCCACGTTCTTCAAGGCACTCTCGGATGCCGGCATCAACATCAACATGATCTCCACCTCGGAGATCCGCATCTCGGTTGTTACGCATGCCGACCTGCTGGACGAGGCCGTACGGGTCATCCACCGGGCCTTTGAGCTGGACAGCGAGAGCGAAGCCACTGTGTACGGCGGCACGGGCCGCTAACAGCTCCCCGCACCGCGGGACTTGCAAAACCGACTTTCAGTAAAAATGCACTGGTGACGGACTCAGTCCGTCACCAGTGCAATTTTGGGTCCGGCCGCAGCTGCGCTGCCAGGGTCAGGCCTCCTTCTCGAGGTCGTCGCGGCGTACCGCATAGTGGTGGCCTGACGTATCGGTTTCCACCACAAAGTGCGTCAGTTCCTCTTCCGAGGCCTGCTCGAACTCGTCATGCTTGTGTACCACCGGCAGACTGGAGTCCACCCGGGCGGCGGGGCCAAAGAAGAAGCGGAGCCTGTCCGTCAGGCTCATGAACCCATCGATGAAATGTGCCACTGTTTTCCACCCCCCTCCCGCGAACCGGGGAAAGAGCGATTCCAAGAAAATCCTGGCGGAGCCAGTGCCCTTATTTTACGCCCGGCACCTTAAAAAGGATCAGCAGCCCAGCAAAACCGGGCGGACTGCCGGGACACTAGCGGAGCCGGCGCAGGGCCGGCAGCAGGGTCAGCGAAGGGATTTGTCGTCAGGGTTCCGGGGCACCACATAGGTGCTGCCGTCTGGGCGCGTGAGGGTCTCCCACTGCTGGGTTTCAGCCTCGCGCTCGGCCAGGAGCCGGCGGTTTTCCTCCGTCATATCGTGGATCAGGGACGTGCGGCTCGCGGGTCCGAAAATGGCCCGCAGCTTGCCCGTTGCCCGCATGAAGCGCTGGGAAGCGTTTCCCTTGCTTCCGGAGCTTGCCTTACCCATGAACCGACTCCTTCCAGTCACCCATCCACCGGTAAAAGTGTACGCTAATAATTAGTGCACTAACAATTGGAGGCCTGATGAACCCCGCACCCGGTACTGGCACCATCCAGGACGATGACCTGCTGCTGGAACACCAGCTGTGCTTCGCGCTGACCGTGGCGGCGCGCAGCGTAGTGGGAGCCTACAAGCCAGTGCTGGAGAGGATGAACCTGACCCATCCGCAGTACCTGGTGATGCTGTGCCTCTGGGAATCCAGCCCCCGCACCGTACGGAACATCAGTGATGCCCTCGCACAGGAACCGGCCACCATCTCGCCCCTGCTGCGTCGCCTTGAGTCCTCGGGCCTGATTTCCCGACGGCGGGTGGACGGCAACGAGCGCGCCCTCGCCGTTGACCTGACGCCGGCGGGTGCGGCGCTTCGGCAGGAGGCGCTCAATGTCCCGGGGACCATGATGGAGCGCCTGGGCCTGACCCGTGACCAGGTGGGCGAGCTGCACGCGTCCATGATGGGCCTGATCGCAGCTACCTCCAACGGCCGACAGGCTTAGCCGGGCGATGATGCTGCGGCAGTAGAATGGCAGCATGACGGACAGGCCTCGGCGCGGGCACCAAGTGCTTTCAGGCACGGTGCCATCAGCAGTGCTCCTGCTGACTGCCCTCCTGCTGGTGCCAAGTTGTTCCTCCGGGCAAGGCGGCGGCAACTCGGGCAGCCCCGCAGCCCCCGCTTCTTCACCAGCATCGCCGGGTTCCGCAGCGCCGTCGGGCAGCACCGCCCCCGACGCCGAATCCACCATCCCGGCGCCCTCCCCCGAACCACCCGCAGGGCCGTCGGCCGGCCCGGGGCAGGGCAATGCTGAATTGGCCATCACCTATAAGTCATCCGCAGCCGAGCCGGAGGTCCACTACACGCTGGTCTGCGTCGACGGCATGCCCGACGCCGAAAGCAAGCACCCCACTCCTGCGGCCGCCTGCTCCGCCCTGAAAGAAAACGCGGCACTGCTGGCCTCCCCGGCGCTCCGGACCGACCAGGCGTGCACGGAGCAGTACGGCGGTCCGCAGGAAGCCACGGTGACGGGAGTGGTGGACGGCGTCCCTGTTGATGACGCCTTCAAACGCACCAACGGCTGCGAGATCAGCGCCTGGAACGCGGCAAAGGACGTCATCGGTGCCAGTGGTGGAGCAGCTTAGGGTCCTCGCGGCGGACGAATGGCGGGAGAGGGAGGAAGCCCACCACCAGCGCGTCAGCCGCTACGCGGACCCCTACCTCGCCCGGCGCTCAGCTGGACAAAAGCATCCGGTGGAGGACTTCCTTTTCACCTACTACACCCAGAAACCAGGCCAGCTCCGGCGCTGGCACCCGGGTGCCGGCGTCGTCCTTGCGGGCGGGGAAGCGGCCGCGCGCCGCGGCTGGAAACACTACCGGACGCTCGACGACGACGAACTCGCCTCCCTCGGGCTGCCCACGGGAAGTACCGCTCTCACCTTGGACCGGACCGGGTTCCTTGCCGACCGCAAGGATGCCGTCGCCTTTGCCGGCATCATCCTCCGCGGCACTGCTGCGCGGCCCGCCCAGTTTGGCTGCTTCGGCCTGCACGAATGGGCCATGGTCTACCACCAGGACCGGTTTGACCTCCGGCACGAGTACCTGCAGCTGCGCCTCGGCTCAGCGGGGACGGACAAGGTGGTGGAGGACAACCGGATCCGCTGCACCCACTTCGATGCTTTCCGTTTCTACACGCCGGACGCCATCCCGCTCAATGAACTGGCTCCCAGCCGCGAGTCCCAGCGGCACCTGGAGCAACCGGGATGCCTGCACGCCAACATGGACCTGTACAAATGGGCCTACAAGCTGCTGCCGGCCCTGCCCAGCGAACTGGTGATGGACTGCTTTGAACTGTCCTGGCGCATCCGCGCCATGGACATGCAGGCTTCCCCCTACGACCTCGCCGAGTGGGGTTACCCGGCCATTGCCATCGAAACCCCGCCGGGCAAGGCCGCCTACGTGGAACACCAGCGTGGTTTCGCGGCCGAGGCAGCCGGACTTCGCGAAAAGCTTGCCCTTGAACTTGCCGCACTCGGGGGAAACGGTGCGGCATGATCGACCTGACCATCAGGCTGCGGGAGGACCCCGGCGCAGCCGAATACTTCTTCCGGCTGGTGGCCGACGATAACGGCCCTTCCGCTGCCAGCACCCTGCCGGATCCCGAAGCTGCATTGACCGCGGTCCGGACTCACGGTGAGGACATCTTCTTCCCGAAACCCGGGCCGCCCAGACTGTGCACCCAGCAGTACGGCGGGCCCCAGGTTGCCGTGGTCACCGGGACGTTCCACGGCCGGGTTGTTGAATCGGTTTTCACCCGTACGGATGGCTGCGAAATCGCCAGGTGGAGGGCGATCGCGCCGCTGCTGGGCAGCGCCGGCGGTGCGTGGGGCAACACCTAGGTTTCGCGGGAGAAAAAGCAGGGAAGGAGCACGTGCTAGGCCGCAGGCACGCCGTCCGCGAAGGCAACCTGCGGAGCGCCGGACGGGGCAACGGAAGCTGCGCCCACCTGGACGTTGACCCAGGTCCTGATGCCGTTATTGCCCAGGCTCAGGCGGGACAGGTAAGCCCCTTCGGACAGGCCGGTCCACGAGAGCGTGGCCGCCGTGGCGGTTCCGTTCGGAGCCACGATCGGGTTCGGATCCACCCTGAGGTTGCCGGCATCCCCGGCAAAGGTCACGGCCTGGACTGTCGCTGTGGCCGGTCCATTGTCCGGGGTGGAGTAGAGGTTGGCCACGATGTAGTAGGTGCCCGCCCGGGGTGCCTCCAGATCCAGGAACTCACTGGCCGAGGCCGTCGCCACCTGGGTGGCCGTCAGTCCTCCCGCGCCATTCGGTGCGTAGACCACCATGTCCCAGTCGACGTCGTCGGATTGGGCCTGGACACCCAACCGGGCGAAGGAGGCCCCTTCCGGCACTGCCACCTGAAGCAGTGCGTTGTGGGCATCGTTGGCTGGTGCGTACTCGCCGGGAGTCTTGGTGATGGCCGTCTGGCTCACTGGAGCCAGGCCTTCCACGCCAACGCTGATGGGACTGTCCGACCCTGAAACCAGTTCCATGGTGCCGCTGCCGCTTCCGGCCGGTGAACTGAAGGAGAACGAGGGTGCGATCTGTGCATCAACCGGCCGGACGGCGATCGGCGAGCTTACGGTGCGGGGACCCTTCCATGTCAGGCTGCCTGTACTGAATTGGCCCACCGGTGCGCTTACGTTCCGGATGGTCAGGGTAACTTCGCGGGTCTGGCCTGCCTTGGCAAAGTTCAGTGCTTTCGGTTCCACCTGGACATTGAAGCCGGGCAGGTTGACCTCCGGCCGGTACATGCCGGGGACCAGGGCAGTCAGCTGGCGCTTGACCTGTACCTCGCCCACCAGGCTGCCGAGCGCGATGGACGGCAGGTTCAAATCCCGGGCGGCGATGGTGCCGGCCTGCGGAGCGCCGGTGTCCACACCCTGGCCGTTGAGGAAGCCCAGCCAGTCCTTGATCCCGGAGTTGTAAACCAGGCCCGGATCCAGGACTCGGGTTGAATCGATGTGCCCGGCACCGCCCTGGAACGGATCCGTGTTGGGCGTACCGTCCGCGTTGACGAGGGGGTAGGCCGTGGTCATCATGGCGGATTTGACCATCGCGGGCGTCCACTTGGGCTGTTTGCTGAGCACCAGTGCGCCGAAGCCGGCAATATGCGGTGCCGCCATGGACGTGCCGGACATAAAGCCAAACTGATCCCCGTGGTTGCCGATGGTGGAGACGCCGGCAAGGACGTTGACGCCCGGAGCCGCGATGTCAGGCTTCAGCAGGTCTCCGCCCGATGCGAGGGTGGGACCACGTGATGAGAAACCGGCGATCTGGGGAGCGGGGGCAGGGGGCAGGCCGGTCAGGTCGCCTTTGACGAGGCTGACGGTCAGCGTGGGGTTGGCCTCCAGCTTGGACTTCAGTTCCAGGCTCTTGGGGGCGTTGACGTGCACGGTGGGCAGCACGTGGTTGTCCGCGTCTTCGGAACTGCTGGTGAGGTTCACCAGGATCATGCCCACGCCGCCCTTGTCCTGGACCTCCTGGCTTTTGGCCGTCCGGTCCACCACGCCGCGGTCGCAGACCACTACTTTGCCGGACACCTTGGCAGCATCGAGAGAGCCGGGGCCGCAGAGGTTCGGGTTGGCGGCCCCGGCAGCCGCCGCCGCGGCAGCAACCACCACAGGTTTGTCTGCGACTTCGGTCTTCATGATGGAGGCGCCCCGGTAGACCGAGCCGTCCGAGACCTTGACGGTGCCCAGCAGATCGCTCGGGAAAGTGGACGCGGCCACTGTGGTCAGCCACGGTGAAGCGTGGTTCACCGTGGAAACGGTGGGGCCCGAGTTGCCGGCCGAAGCCGAGACAAAAACGCCTGCCGCGGCGGCGTTCAGGAAGGCCAGTGCCACAGGATCGGTGGTGCTGTTGTTGTTGCCGGAAATGGAGTAGTTCAGGACGTCCACGCCGTCCTTGACGGCGGCTTCCACTGCCTCCACCGATGCGGAGGAGTAGCAGCCGCCGGTGTCCGGGTTGGTATCTTCCCAGCAGACCTTGTAGACGGAGACTTTGGCGGCGGGGGCAACACCGGAACTCCTGCCGAAGCTTGCGCCGTCGATGACCTGCTCCACGTTCGCATTGCCGGCCGCAGTGGTGGCGGTGTGGGTACCGTGGCTGCCCACGTCCACCGGAGAGATGAGTTCCTCCGGGGCACGGTTCGCGGGGGTCACGTACTGCAGGAAGGAATCGGCGAAGTAGCGGGCACCGATGACCTTGGAGTTGCAGAGGGAGCCATCGAACGCCGCCCCCGTTCCCTGGCCTTTCTGGCATTCGCCCTCGAAGGTGGTGCCATCGGCCTTGAGCATGGCTATCTTGCCGTCGGCGGTCCGGTAGGGAACGCCAAGCTGGGCGGGACCGCTCAGGGGCTGGACGGGCTCGCCTTGGAGGAACGGGTTGTCCGGGGCGTAGCCGGAATCGATGACTCCCACCACCACGCCTTTGCCGGCATTGGCCTCGCCGCCAAACTGCTTGGCCCACGCACCTTCCGGCCCGGTCAGTTTGAGGAAGTCGGTGGTGGTGTAATCCGGCCGGTTCTCGACGTCGGGTGCAACCAGGAGAACGCGCTGGTCCTTCGACAGTTCCATCGCCTGGGCGGCGGTCAGTTCGGCGGTGAAGCCGTTGAGGGCAGCCGTGAACTGCTTTTGCGGTGTGGCGCCCTGGCTTGCAGCCACGTCACGCTGCTGCTTGCGAAGGTGCGCGTCATAAGCTTTGTAGTTGGCGCTTGCGGAGTCCAACTTCCGGCCGCTTTGTGGTTTGGTTGCCCCAAGCCCCGGGGTTTCACCCTCATAAGCGGCAGCCGCCGCACCTGCCAGCACAACAACGTAGCGGCCGTCCTTGAACTCAACAGGCGCGGTTTTCTTGGCAGCGGGCGGCAGAACCTGTCCGGCCGGCGCCGCGGTGGCGGGAGTGACGGCCATCGGGGTGAGGAGAAGCGGCAGGGCCACGGCCATCGCCGCAGCCCTCCGGAATCCCCCGCCCCTTACGGGGCTCTTTCCAGTTGATCTCACGTGCAACCCTTTCGAGAGGTACCGGCCCAGCCATGGTTGGGGGCCCGAAACGACCGGCCCGGCACACGAAGTTACAGATCTTGTCATTCCGTGACACCGGCCGATTCAAAGGGTACAGAGTGATAGCCAAATATGACATAGGACACTAAGGCAGATTTTTTCTAGTCATGCGGTTCGCGGGCATGCCCGGTTGCCGGGCACGAAAAAGGGCGCCCCGCAGGGCACCCCGACTACCTCACGCTGCTGTGTCCGCCGCTGTTATTGGCGGGGCGTCCTGACGACGTCGCTGATCCACTGCCTGGTTTTTTCGTCCACCGGTCCGGCAACACGGTTCTCCCGGGCAAACCGGTCTGCCTTGATCTTCTGCAGGACCATCCGGCCCAGCCCGGCGAAGACAGCCGCGGCCATCACCGGCAACAGCACGGATCTCGATTTCTCAGCCATTCAGCAATCCTAATGACCCCACCCGCACAACTCCAGAATCTCTTCAATACGGGACTGCGGCGGAACCCTGTGGCTCCCGCTCCATATGCTGCCCGAACCGGTCAGCACGGCAGGAATCAGCCGAATACAGGGTGGGACGCTCCGGCCGGTAGAATGGACTAGCAAGCTCGCGGAGCGCCCGTCCACCAAGTCTTTCAAAGTGTCCCCCAAACACCTCGGTACGGCGTGAGACGGCACCACTGAGCTGCGCCCTTACCCAAGCTCACGCACAGGAGTTACCGGATGCCCCGGATCGTTGTTGACGTTATGCCCAAGCCCGAGATTCTGGACCCGCAGGGGAAGGCTATCGTCGGCGCTCTGCCCCGGCTGGGCTTCACCAGCTTCAGCTCTGTCCGCCAGGGCAAGCGTTTTGAACTGACGGTCGACGGCGAGGTGACCGAGGACATCCTGGCCCAGGCACGCGATGCCGCAGAGACCCTGCTGTCCAACCCCGTGATCGAGGACGTCGTCAACGTCGAGGTCGTCGAGGCCTGACATGACTGAACTTCCCCTGATCGGCGAGGCAATCGCCGTCGCCGCAGAACCGCGCCTCGCTGGGGCCCGGATCGGCGTCGTCACCTTCCCCGGGACCCTGGATGACCGCGACGCTGCCCGCGCCGTGCGCCTGGCCGGTGGCACCGCCGTCGAACTCTGGCACGCGGATACGGAACTTGGCGACGTGGACGCGGTGGTTATTCCCGGCGGTTTCTCCTACGGTGACTACCTCCGCGCCGGAGCGATCGCCCGGTTCGCACCCCTGATGTCCAAAATCATTGACGCAGCCAACAGCGAGGCCAAGCTGCCCGTACTCGGCATCTGCAACGGCTTCCAGATCCTCACCGAGTCGCACCTGCTGCCCGGCTCGATGATCAAGAACGACCACCTCAAGTTCATGTGCCGCGACCAGGTGCTGCGCGTCGAGAACAGCAACACCGCCTGGACGCTGGACTACCAGGCGGGCCAGGAAATCACTGTGCCGCTGAAGAACCAGGACGGCCAGTACATCGCGGACGAGAAGACCCTCGACGCCCTTGAGGCTGAGGGCCGCGTGGTGTTCCGCTACGTCGGATTCAACCCCAACGGTTCCCGCCGCGACATCGCCGGCATCTCCAACGCCGCCGGCAACGTGGTGGGCCTCATGCCGCACCCCGAGCACGCGGTGGAGGCCGGATTCGGCCCCGAGTCGCTTGATGGCGTCGGCGGGTCCGACACCGACGGCCTCGGCTTCTTCACCTCCGTTTTGACCAAGATTGTGGGAGGCGAAAAGTGAGCATCGAAACCACCAAGAAGTTCAACATCGACACTGTCGAGAACGCCGCGAAAACCCCGGACACCGAACTGCCCTGGGCCGAGCTGGGCCTGAAGCAGAACGAATTCGACGAGATCCTCAAGGTCCTGGGCCGCCGCCCCACCGGCGCCGAGCTCGCCATGTACTCCGTGATGTGGAGCGAGCACTGCTCCTACAAGTCCTCCAAGAACCACCTGCGCCAGTTCGGCGAGAAGGTGACCCCGGAGATGAAGAAGGACATGCTGGTGGGCATCGGCGAAAACGCCGGCGTGACCAACCTCGGGGACGGCTGGGCCGTGACCTTCAAGATCGAATCGCACAACTCGCCGTCGTTCGTTGAGCCCTACCAGGGCGCCGCAACCGGCATTGGCGGGATTGTCCGCGACATCATCTCCATGGGCGCCCGCCCCGTCGCCGTGATGGATCCGCTGCGCTTCGGCGCCATCGACCACCCGGACACCGCGCGCGTGATGCACGGTGCGGTGGCCGGTATCGGCGGCTACGGCAACTCCCTGGGCCTGCCGAACATCGGCGGCGAAATGGTGTTCGACTCCGTGTACCAGGGCAACCCGCTGGTCAACGCGTTGGCCGTGGGCGTCATGCGCCACGAGGACATCCGCCTCGCCAACGCCTCGGGCAAGGGCAACAAGGTGGTCCTGTTTGGTGCCCGCACCGGCGGCGACGGCATCGGCGGCGCCTCCGTGCTCGCCTCCGAGTCCTTCGACGACACCAAGCCCTCGAAGCGCCCCGCGGTGCAGGTGGGCGACCCGTTCGCCGAGAAGGTCCTCATCGAGTGCTGCCTGGAGCTGTTCAAGGGCTCCCTGGTGGAAGGCATCCAGGACCTCGGCGCCGCCGGCATCTCCTGCGCCACCTCCGAGCTGGCCTCCAATGGAGACGGCGGCATGCAGGTTGAGCTGACCTCCGTCCTGCTGCGCGACCCCACGCTGACCCCGGGCGAAATCCTGATGTCCGAGTCGCAGGAACGCATGATGGCAGTTGTCACGCCGGAGAACGTTGCGGCGTTCGAAGCCGTGATGGACAAGTGGGCTGTTGAATACGCCTGGCTGGGCGAGGTAACCGATACCGGCCGCCTCATCATCACCTGGGAAGGCGAGGTGATTGTCGACGTCGATCCCCGCACCGTGGCACACGACGGTCCGGTGTACGACCGCCCGTTTGCCCGTCCCGAGTGGCAGGACGCTGTGCAGGCCGATACCTTCACCGGTTCCGTGCAGGACGCCGGCCGGCCCTCAGCTCCTTCGGAGCTCGCCGCGGCAGTCACCGAACTGGTGGCATCACCGAACATGTGCTCCAAGTCCTGGATCACCAACCAGTACGACCGGTACGTTGGCGGCAACACCTCCATGGCGTTCCCGGACGACGCCGGCGTGGTGCGCGTGGATGAGGAAACCGGCCTGGGCGTTGCCCTGGCCACCGACGCCAACGGGCGGTACACCTACCTCGATCCCTACCACGGTGCGCAGCTGGCACTGGCCGAGGCCTACCGGAACGTCGCCACCTCCGGCGCCGTCCCGATGGCCGTCAGCGACTGCCTGAACTTCGGTTCCCCCGAGGACCCGGACGTTATGTGGCAGCTGGCGGAGGCCATCCGCGGCCTGTCCGACGCCTGCAAGGTGCTCGGTGTCCCCGTTACCGGCGGCAACGTCTCGCTGTACAACCAGACCGGCACCACGCCCATCCACCCCTCCCCCGTGGTGGCGGTCCTGGGCAAGCTCGACGACGTCGCCCGCCGCACGCCGTCGGGCTGGCGTGAGGACGGCCAGGCGATTTACCTGCTGGGCACCACCGCTGCCGAGCTGGACGGCTCCGAGTGGGCCAACATGCGCGGCCACCTGGGCGGCCAGCCGCCGAAGGTGGACCTCGACGCCGAACGCGCCCTGGGCGAGATCCTGATCAACGCCTCACGCGACGGCATGATCGACTCCGCCCACGACCTCTCCGAAGGTGGCCTCGCGGCTGCCCTGGTGGAGTCCTCGCTGCGCTACGGCGTGGGTGCCCGGATCGCGCTGCAGGATGTCCTGGACCGGGACGGCGTGGACCTGTTCACGGCGCTCTTCTCCGAATCCCAGGGCCGCGCCGTTGTGGGCGTTCCCCGGTCGGAGGAAGTCCGCTTCACGGATATGTGCACCGCCCGCGGCTTCACCCACACCCGTATCGGTGTGGTGGACGCTGCCAGCGGAACCCTGGACATCAACGGAGTGGAGAGCCTGTCCCTGGACGCGCTCCGCGAAGCCCACGAAGGGACCCTGCCGAAGTACTTCGGCTAGGCCCCACCCCCAACAAGCAACGCGGGGTCACTTACCGCCCAAAAATCCCTCCGGGATGGGCGCTGAGTGACCCCGCGTTGGTTTAACCCGGGCCCTAATCTTCGCTGTGGAGCTCCCGTTGGCGTGCGCTGAGCAGTTCGATTTCCGGGCGTCCGGCCACGAGGCGTTCGACGGCGGCCAGCACCTCCACGATGTGGGCCCGGTCGGCTGCCACGAGGCCTGCACCCAACCGGGTGCGCCGGTACTGGTCATGGTCCCCTACCTCCGCCACGGAGACGTCAAAGCGTCGCTTGACTTCAGCGATCAGCGGCCTGACGACGGAACGCTTTTCCTTAAGGCTCTGCACGTCGCCCAGGAGGATGTCGAATTCGATCCAGCCGATCCACATCAGATTGTGAGCTCCCCCATGAGGTCCCAAGCGTCGCCGTCGAGCTGGCGGCTGATGATGCGGGGTGTTTCGGCGAGGGCCTGGGGCATGTCCGCCATGGCCTGCTTGAAGTGTGGGCCGTTGACGTGGTCGCCAGCGGCATCGTCCTTGAAGGCTTCCACCAGGACGTACTCGTTCGGGTCATCGAGGCTGCGCGACCAGTCGAACCAGAGGTTGCCCGGTTCCTGGCGCGTGGCCTGGGTGAAATCTGCCACCAGGCCGGGCCAGCGCTCCGACCACTCGGGCTTGACCTTGAATTTGACGACGATAAAAATCATGGGCGCAGTCCTTCCGCAGCGAGTTGCCGTGCCCCTTCAATGTACCGGGATGTAACGTGGCGTTGCGCCGCCCGGGTCACCAGTCCCCCGGCCGCGTAGAACCAGTTGCCCGGCTTGCTGAACGCGCGGATCCGTAGGTGAACATCGGCGTCGCTGTTGATCTCCACCTCGAAGGATTCCTCGCCGCGGGCCGGATGCCCACGCAACGCTCCGTAGCCAAATCCAGCGGACTGCGGCACATCCGCCGTCAGCGGTTCGTGAACCCAGACCACCTCGCAGGGGGCATTCAAGCGAAAGGGTCCGACGCCGAAACCACTCACCACCCGCGCTCCCGGCACCACCTGTGGTGAATCCGTCCGGACGCGGAGGCCGGCGCGCCGCTGGAGCTCCCAGGACAGAATGCCGGCAGCTACCCGCCGGTACACGGCAAAGCCGGTGCCCAGCTGGACCTCTTCCAGGACCCCGGCGTACCCCTTCGGAACGGCCCCGTACTCCGTTCCTCCTATGCCGGGGTAATCAAGGTCATGCCGCATGCCCTGCTGCGGCCACTTGGGCATCACTGCTCGATGCCCCTGGAGCCGGCAAGCCGGGCCCAACCGAGCTGCTCCTGCTGTTTCCTGGTCAGCCCTGCCACCACCAGGTCGTAGGAGTCCTCCACCATGTCGCGGATCATGTCATCCGGCAGGGCCCCATCAAGGCGGACCCCGTTCCAGTGCGTCTTGTTCATGTGCCATGCGCCGGTGATTTCCGGGTGCGCGGCGCGGAGCTGCACGGCAAGGTTGGGCTCACATTTGAGGTTCACGTACCAGTCCCGCAGGTCCATCCCGGACAGCGCGAAAAGCTTGGCCTCATGCCGCGCCCCGCCGGCGGTATCGGCCCGAACCTTGAAGACAGCCGTCTCCGGCCCGAACGGATAATCCTCGAACGCGCCGGGAAACGAGAGGCAGATCTTCCTCAATGCAGCAGGGTCCATTCACGAAGCCTACAAAGCCGGCTGCCGCGGTGCTAGTCTGCGAGGATGTCACACGATCAGGGGGCCATTCCTGTTCTGGACCTGGCCACAGCCCGGCAATCCGAAGGGTCCTTCAACCCGGAATTCATTGAGCAGCTGCGCCATGCAACGCACCATGTGGGTTTCTTCCAGATCACCGGTTACGGTGCGTCGCCAGGCCAGCCGGAACGCCTGCTGGACCTTATCGGGCGGTTCTTTGCGCTGCCGCTGGAGGAACGGATGAAGCTGGACAACCGGCTTTCTCCGCACTTCCGCGGATACACGCGCATGGGCACGGAGGTGACCCAGGGCCGTGCGGATGCCCGGGAGCAAATTGACTATTCGCCCGAACGCGAGCCTGTCACGGACTACCCGGATGACAAGCCTTACTGGTTGCTCCAAGGCCCCAACCTGTGGCCCGAGGACTCCTTCCCGGAACTCAAGCCTGCCGCAATGGAGTGGGCGGAACTGATGTCCCGGGTAGGAATGGAACTGCTCCGGGCCATCGCGGTCTCACTGAAACTGCCCGAAGACTATTTCGACGAGCCGTTCCAGGGCAGCCCGGCCTGGATGGGAAAGCTGGTTCACTACGTGGGCGGAGTCGTGGAAGCCGCAGGCGACCAGGGCGTGGGCTCACACGCGGACTACGGGTTCGTCACGCTCCTGCTGCAGGACGATATCGGCGGACTGGAGGTCCTTCCGCCCGGGGCCAGCGAATGGGCGCCCGTCGAGCCCATCCCCGGAGCCCTGGTGGTGAACCTAGGCGAGATGCTCGAAGTCGCGACCGAAGGCTACCTCGTGGCCACGATTCATCGGGTCCAGGCGCCGCCACCGGGCGTGGACAGGTATTCGGTCCCGTTCTTCTGGTCGCCCCGCCTCGACGCCGTGATCGATCCCGTCCCCCTCCCGCCGGAGCTCAAGGCCGAAGCGCGGGGTATCACTGACGATCCCGCCAACCCGCTGTTGGCTTCCTACGGGATGAATATGCTCAAAGGCAGGATGCGGGCCCACCCGGACGTCACGGAACGGCACTATCCGGGGCTCCTGACCCGCTGAACCGGCAGGAACGTCAGAGGTTGTATTTCCAGGCCTGCTGGGCCGGACAGGTGTCCATCACAACGTCCAGCCCGGCAGCCTTGGCCCGTTCCGCCGCGGCCTCGTCGATGACACCCAGCTGCAGCCACACCGCTTTCGCTCCCACCGCGATAGCCTGGTCCACCACATCCCCCACCTTCTGCGAGTTCACAAAACAGTCCACGACCTCGATGGGATGCTTTTCGGGCGGGATGTCACCGAGGCTCCGGTAGCCAGTTTCCCCGTGTACGGCTTCGCCGGGAAGGTTGACGGGGATAATCTCCATTCCCAGCCGGTCCCGGATAAAAAGCGAGGTGTCGTAGGCTGCACGCCACTCATTCGTGGTGAGGCCCACGATGGCCCAGCGACCTTTGGTCCGCATCAGGCGTTCGACAACGGCAGGATCATTTTTGTGGCCCATGCGCTTAGCCTACGTCGCCCGCGGCTACCGGTTGAACTTCTGCAGCCAGCTGTTGCCGGGGATGGCCTTCAAGGCCTGGCCGGCGGTGTCCGCCGTCCCCTGCAAAGTCCCTCCGGCCACGTAGGCCAGCACACCCGGCACGGCATCACCAACCTTGCCCGGCGCATCGGAACCGACTTGGCCGTCCTGCCCCACGGCATGCCCCGGCTGCCCGTCCGCCTTCCCCTTAGCCGTGGCGGCAGAACCAGCAATCGTGGCGGCAGCAGCGGCGTCGTTTCCGGTCCCTTTCGCCATGCCCTGCCCGGTGGAGGCCGCACCGCTCCCCTTTACTCCGGAGGCGTGCGTGGCCGGGATTCCGGCGGAGGCCGCCGGGCTGCGGCGGGGACCAGCAGGATTCTCCGCAACGCCAGCGGGTTGGCTGTCAGCAGTATCGCCCGGGTCCGGTTCAGAAGCTTCCACTTCAGCTCCAGTGCTGCCGGACAGAGCCGTTGCCGGCAGCCCGGTTCCGAGGGCCTGCGGCGCCGGAACACTCCAGGCGGGAGCCCAGTCCTTGAGCATGTGCTGGATGGAGAGGCTCCCCGCCTGCCCGGCAGGGGCCGTGCTGGCGGCAACCCCGCCCGCACCCATCCCCATCCCGGCTATCAGGGCAAGCCCCACCACCGTGGGACGGTGCGCGCGGAGCCACCGGCGCCGCCCCAACTCGTCGCCCCCGGGCCCTTCGTTGTCTCCGGCCAGCAGCGCGGCAAGTTCTCCGGACGGGACGGGTGCGGGCAGCGACGCCAGGGATCCCAGCGAGAGGAGAGCTGAGCGAAGCGTGTCATCCTGCCCGAATCCGGCGTCGAGGAGCATCTCCTCCACGGTTTCCGGCGACACGTTGGCTTGCGGTGTCATGGCCTCAGGTACTCCTTCACTGCCGACAGTTCCCGGAGCTTGCCCAGCGCCCGCCGCTGCAGCTGCTTCACGGCACCCGGGCTTTTGCCCATGGCATCGGCTGACTGCTCCACGGTGAGCCCGGCCACGAGGCGCAGGGACAGGACTTCGCGCTGGTCCTGGGGCAACCCGTCCAGCAGGTCCAGGACTTCCCGCGGGGAGATTCGTTCGAGGGCTTCGGATTCGGCGGAGGAGTCTTCCCGCTGGTCCAGCTCGGGCTCGAAAGGCAGCTTGGCGGGTGTGCGGCTTTGGCGCCGGTGGTCGTCCACCATTCGGGCGTGGGCCACCGAGAAGATCAACGTGCGCAGCCCGGCCGTGCCGCCGTGGATGGTGCCAAGCCGCGGCAGGACGGAGAGGAACACTTCCTGCATGGCCGCCTCCGGATCCTCGACTCCCCGGGCGGTGAGATAGCCCAGGACCTGTGACGCATATGTCCGGTAGACGACGCTGAAGACGGCCGGCCCGGCGGAGTGCTCACCCAGGTCCTGGTCTGTCAGCGCATCAATCACGGACGTAGTGCTTTCGGTCAAAGAAGGGCCACTGGGGGTGAGGCTGAATCCGCTTCACGGGATGCCTTTTCCCCGCATCACTTTACCCTTCGGTAACCTGCCCGGGTGCGCCACGCGTTATGGTGCATCGGTCACGGCCCCCGCCCCGGACATTGAAAGAGCCGGCCTGGAACGTGATGGGGGACAAGTTCCAGGCCGGCGCTACATAGGGGTAATCGCTCCGGGCGCGCCAAGGGTTACGCCCTGGGGCAAAAACTTTAGGAATTTTCTTGCGGGCCTTTTTCAGCGGGCCGCAGCCGTCACCCAACGGGGCCGGCTTCCCTGCCGGCGGGGACCGTTGGCCAAGCTGAAGGTGTGCCCGGAGGCGGGCACGCGCCGGTCGTCGCAGTCCTCCTGGGCGGTGGCGGCAGCCGACGCCGGAACTGCAGCAGGCGCCTGGCGCGCCACAGTGCCGGCCGGGCAAAGATCGGTCACCAGTCCGGTGCCTGCGCATTCCCGGACTGCGGCAATTCCGGCAGCGAGGGCGGTTTTGGTGTCAAAGGGGCCCGAGACGGCCATGATGGTGCCGTCCGGTGCAAGGAGGCGGAATCTGAAAAAGGAATCGTGGTCAACAAACGCTTCGAACTTACCGGCCATAACAAATCCTTCCGTTCTGCGGGTCCGTATGCGGGGGCGCCATTGCCACCGGCCGGTCCGGGCGCATCCCTGCCCCTTATTCCCGCGGGTCTGGTCGAACGATTGGTGATCGGGTCACCGGGTGTACCAACGAGTCTCTCCGGTAGGCCCGCAACCCCGCAAGACCCAGGGCGTTAACCCTGTGTAAATTGCTGTAAATTACCGGCACAACGCGGCGCGGCGGGCCACCTTTGAAGGTGGCCCTTCCCGCTACGTCCCCGATCCCGCAAGCTCGATTGGGGCCCCTCGGTAGCGTGGGCCCACCCGTCAGTCGTTGATGAGGTCGTTCACCACGATGGTCTGGTCCCGGTCCGGGCCGACGCCGATGGCGGAGAACCGCGTACCGGAGAGCTTCTCGAGGGCCAGCACATAATTGCGGGCATTCTCCGGAAGGTCGGCCAGCGTGCGTGCCCCGGTGATGTCCTCGGTCCAGCCCTCGAAGTACTCAAAGATGGGCACTGCGTGGTGGAACTCGGTCTGCGTCATGGGCATCTCGTCGTGGCGGACGCCGTCCACGTCGTACGCCACGCAGACGGGGATCTGCTCGATGCCGGTGAGTACATCCAGCTTGGTGACGAAGTAGTCCGTGAAGCCGTTGACGCGGGAGGCGTGGCGGGCCAGTACGGCGTCGTACCAGCCGCAGCGGCGCGGCCGGCCCGTGTTGACGCCGAATTCACCGCCGGTCTTCTGCAGGTACACACCCATCTCGTCGAAAAGTTCGGTGGGGAACGGTCCTGCACCAACGCGGGTGGTGTATGCCTTGATGATGCCGATGGAGCGGGAAATGCGGGTGGGGCCAATGCCCGAGCCCACGGACGCGCCGCCGGCGGTGGGGTTGGAGGAGGTCACGAACGGGTAGGTGCCGTGGTCCACGTCCAGGAACGTGGCCTGGCCGCCCTCCATGAGCACTACCTTGCCCTCGTCCAGGGCCGTGTTCAGGACCAGGGTGCTGTCGATGACCAGCGGGCGGAGCCGGTCTGCGAAGGAGAGGAAATACTCCACAATCTCCTCGACCAGCACGCCGCGGCGGTTGTAGATCTTGACCAGGAGTTCGTTCTTCTGCCGCAGCGAGCCTTCCACCTTCTGGCGGAGGATCGACTCGTCGAAGACGTCCTGGACGCGGATGCCCAGGCGCGCCACCTTGTCCATGTACGCGGGGCCAATGCCGCGACCCGTGGTCCCGATGGCGCGGCTGCCGAGGTAGCGCTCCGTCACCTTGTCCAGCACCTGGTGGTACGGCGCCACGAGGTGGGCGTTGGCGGAGACTCGGAGCTTTGAGGTGTCAGCGCCGCGTGCCTGGAGGCCTTCGATCTCCTGGAAGAGTGCCTCGAGGTTCACTACGCAGCCGTTGCCGATGATGGGGACGGCGTTGGGGCTGAGGATGCCTGCCGGAAGCAGCTTGAGTTCGTATTTTTCACCGCCTACGACGACGGTGTGCCCGGCGTTGTTGCCGCCGTTTGGTTTGACGACGTAGTCAACGCGTCCGCCCAGCAGGTCGGTCGCCTTGCCTTTTCCTTCGTCGCCCCACTGGGCTCCTACGATCACAATTGCTGGCATGGGATCCTCCCCCATTCGTTCGGGCTGTCCGGTCCGGCCACAACGTGGCGGAACTGTACAGCGCCGTTCATGAGAATGCCCCGAATCGACCGCCCTTCGCCGGCCGCAGGGCGGCACAGCGATGCAAGAGTTCCGGGGCTCTTACCACCCAAGTTTAGCCGATTGGCGGGTTAGTCCACCCGTTGGCCCGCCGCGGCCCTTCTTGCGGAGTAAAAGGCCTCCGGGAGGGGACGCGGCGGGCTGCCGGCGGCTGCTACTCGTCCTCGGCCTCCCCGGCCGGGCGGGAGGTCTGGGTGGCGAGGCTGTCCCAGAAGGAGGTGTCGGCGTCGGCAATTGACCCGTCAGCGATGGCGGCGGCCGTTGCGGTCAACGTGGTGACCGTCTGCTTGATCAGGTAGCCGTTGCTGCGCAGGCCCAGGGCATAGCCGTCCAGGTAGTGGTCGGACATGCCGCGCATCTCGAACAGCAGGGTTGCGATGCCGTATTCGACGGCGATGCCGTTACGGCTGATGGTTTCTGCGCTGCCGCCCACATACTTGCCCAGGTGGCCCCAGCCGGTGGAGTCGACGTTGTGGAACACCACTGCGCCCAGCTGCTTGGACTTCTCCACAACAGCAGGATCGGCGTTGGGCGTGGTGGGATACAGGATGGAGCCGGACACCAGCTCACCGTCGCGCTGGCTGCGGGTGCCCTGGTGGTGGAGGTCGATCATGTAATCGATCCGGTACTTGCGCATCACGTTGTTATGCAGCGCCTGGGTTTCGGGCTGGACCTTGTCCACGTGGTCCCGGTTGAGGTCCACTTCTTCGGCGTTGTAGCGGGTCATGTTGCGGCCGCCCTTGGCCTGGTAGTCGTCCAGGGAGAAGTTCACGTCACCCATGGCGCCGTCTGCGTTCAGCATGGGAACGATGAGGATGTTGACACCGTCCAGGACGTCCCCCGACTTTGCGGTGCCGAGGTGCTTGACGAACTCAAGGGCGCCTTCGGTGGTTAGCTGTTCGTTGCCGTGCTGCTGTGTCAGGTACAGGATGGTGGGCTTGGCCGGATCCGAGATGTACTTGACCAGGTGGATGTCGCGGCCCTTCACCGTCTGCCCGATGACCTCCAGTTCCATGGCCGGCTGGCGCGCGTCCTGGTCTTTGAGGAATGACACCATCTGGTCGTATGTGGCCAGCTTCGAGGTGGTGATCTGGCCGTTGCCGTCATAGTTGGGGCCTTCGCCCACGGCTATCGCCGGTACCGGCGCGGTCACTGCTGCCAGAGCCAGGGCTCCGGAAACGGCCAAGGTCCTGAAAATTGCCAGGGTTTTTTTCACGGTGCGTTACCTCTTTCGAGTGCATTTGGGTGCGTCCAGGCCGCCATGTCCCCCATTGCGGCCTGTGACAAGAGCCAACCAAGCTGGACGAAAGCTGTCAATGGATATAACAGGTTGTGGCATGCAGTTATTACGATCGGAACATACGCCGAAACCGCGCGGAGCATCACTTTTCCGGTGGCCCTGCACCGGCGTTTCGTTTCCCGGGGCTTGCTAAACTGGGAAAGGCCGACCCGGAATCGGCCCACCCCATTTCAACCACCTCGAATGTGTTGCGCCACCGTGCGCCCATTTTTCGCGGTGGCAGCAACACCAATCCCCGCAGGAGACCCAGCACTACATGACCGCACTGGCACCCGAATCCTTCCATGAGCAGCTTCTGAGCCGCCGCTACGAACCCAATGTTGCCGCCGTCAACGAGCTGTGCGATTCCCTGCAGGAGGCAAAGCCCGGCACAACAGTGCCCTACGTCGACCCCATGCACGACGTAGAGGAATGCCGGATCATCAGCCTCTACTCGAACATTGGCGAGGCCGACAAATCCGGTTTCATCACCTCCGGGGACGCTGACGCCGCCACCCGGATGCTCGGCATCCAGTGGAAGCTGGGCCTTCGCCCCGAGTACGTGATGCCGTGGAACGTCCACCCGTGGCACATCCCCGGCGAGCCGAACGGGAAATTCACCCCGGACCAGATCTCCGCCGGCCTGAAGCCACTGCTGAAGTTCCTGGCCGTGGTGCCCCGCGCTTCTGTGATCGTGGCTCACGGCACGGAGGCCAACCGCCTGGCCAACCTGCTGCTGAAGACCGAAGTCCCGCTGCTCTGGCGCCGCGGCCTGAAGACCTACAAGGTGCGCTCCCTGAGCGGCCGCGCCTTCGCCGGTTCACCCGCCCGCCAGGAGGAATACCTCGAAGCCATGCGTGTGGCCTACGCCGACGCCATGGCCCGCACGGGCCTGCAGAAAGCCTAACCAGCCCATTGAGGTTGCTGTTTTCCGGTGATTGAGCTTGTCGAAATCAGGTTTCGACAAGCTCAACCACCGCTGACGACGACGGCCGGTCACCTTTCTCGAAAAGGTGACCGGCCGTCGTCGTTCTTTTAACCCAACGCGGGGTCACTTCCCGCCCAATCCGCTAGCCGGAGAGGGCGGAAAGTGACCCTCCCCACCAGCGCCCTAGCCTCGCAAGCTCGGCCAGGGAACCCTGTGTGCGGGGCCCCACGTTAGTCTTGCTATTTGGCTTCGATGGCTGATTTCGCCGTGGGATCGGAGTCGTTCAGGAACTTCTCGATCCGCTCCGGCTCCTCGGCCTCACCGATCGCCGATGCTGCGCGGCCCAGCGAATACAGCGCCCGCAGGAAGCCTCGGTTGGGCTCGTGCTCCCAGGGGATGGGACCCACGCCGCGCCAGCCGTTGCGGCGCAGCGAGTCCAGTCCGCGGTGGTAACCCACCCGGGAGTACGCATAGGAATCGATGGTGCGCCCCTCGGCCCAGGCCTCTTCCGCGAGCAGTGCCCACAGCAGCGAGGACGTTGGGTGCTGGGCCACGAGGTCCAGGGGCTCCTGGCCCGCTTCCAGCTGCTGGTTGACCTCGGTCTCGGCAGGCAGGAGCGTGGGCTCGGGGCCCATGAGGTTCCGGCGGAACTCGTCGGACATTCCTAGAAGGTCTTTCCGGCCGAGCCGAGCTGCTTGGTGGCCTCCACCACGCGGGCTGCCAGGCCGGCTTCAGCCGATGCGCCCCAGACGCGGGGATCGTAGGTCTTCTTGTTGCCCACTTCGCCGTCCACCTTCAGGACGCCGTCGTAGTTGCGGAACATGTGGTCCGCCACCGGACGCGTGTAGGCGTACTGGGTGTCGGTGTCGATGTTCATCTTGATGGTGCCGTAGGAGACAGCGTCCGCGATTTCCTGGTCCGAGGAGCCCGAGCCGCCGTGGAACACGAGGTCGAACGGGCTGTCCTTGCCGATCTTGGCGCCAACCTGCGCCTGGATGTCCTTGAGGATCTCCGGGCGCAGCTTCACGCCGCCGGGCTTGTACACGCCGTGGACGTTGCCGAAGGTCAGCGCGGTGATGTAACGGCCGTTTTCGCCGGAGCCCAGCGCTTCAATGGTGGCCAGTGCATCTTCGACCGTGGTGTAAAGCTTTTCGTTGATCTCGTTCTCCACACCGTCCTCTTCGCCGCCCACCGTGCCGATCTCGACCTCGAGGATCATCTTGGCGGCAGCGGTGCGCTCGAGCAGCTCGCGGGCGATGCGCAGGTTCTCCTGCAGGGTCTCTGCGGAACCGTCCCACATGTGCGAGTTGAAGAGCGGGTTGCGGCCGGCCTTGACCTCAGCCTCGGAAGCAGCCAGCAGGGGCAAGACGAAGCCGTCCAGCTTGTCCTTGGGGCAGTGGTCCGTGTGCAGCGCGATGTTGACGTTGTAGTTCTTGGCAACTTCGCGGGCGAAAGCGGCGAAGCCCAGCGAACCGGCGACCATGTCCTTGGTGGAGGCGCCGGACCAGTAAGCCGCACCGCCGGTGGATACCTGGACGATGCCGTCGGACTCAGCGTCTGCGAAGCCGCGCAGGGCTGCGTTCAACGTCTGCGAGGAGGTCACGTTCACGGCGGGGAATGCGAAGCCGCCCGCCTTTGCGCGGTCGATCATCTCGGAGTAGATCTCTGGGGTTGCAATGGGCATGCTGACTCCTATGCTGAGGTTCGTCTGTGGGCTGGTAACCCTGGAGTACCGCTTACGGCTAGCACCATCCTAGTCATTTCCGCCGGGGGTGTGCTGTGGGTTACGCAGCACCCGGGCCTGCCATGCCCCAGCCGAGTTGGCACTTAACGGCAATCGCGGGGCCCGCCATTGCCGTTATCTGTCATTTCGGCTCCAGCCCCGGCTTTGCAAGGCCCGCCTGACCTTGGATACAACGGCGGGATGCTCGCCTTCGAGGTGCTGCTTCCCAATCCGGACTTCCAACCAGCCCTGCGAGGCAGTCATGTCCTGCCGCCGGATATCCCTGAGGTGCTGCTCCGCCCCCGCATGGTGTTCGCCGTCGTACTGGAGTGCAATCCTCCATTGTGGGTAGGCCGCATCCGGCCAAAGGACAGCAACTCCACGCCGGTCGAACAGCACGTGGTTCAGAACCGGCTCCGGCAGTCCGGCACCAACGAGCAGCAGGCGCATCTGGGTCTCGGGTGCAGAATCCGATCCCACTCGAATCAGGTCAAATGCCTCGCGCGCACTGCGAACGCCCCTCATCCCGGGATGCCGACTGATGATGCCGCGCAACTCCTCCATGCTGCAGATAGCCTCCTTGGGGCGTGGGAACGCGGATCCATGGGAGCAGACGAGATAGTCGCCCACCGCCACCAGTTCTGCGACATTCAGCACAGAAGCCAAGTCCAGCCAGGTCCGCGCAGGCGAGGTGAGCCGGACGCCGTCGTACTCCGTCACTTCATCCGGGAGGAAGGTCAACAGGTGCCCTACGACGTTGGCACGACGCGGGAAGCTGAAACCGCGGCGCCGGGCGAGGTGGATCCGCCAGTCACCGCTCCATCGGGCTGACAAGGGAGCGCCCCAAATGTGCGCAGCCGACAAGGACGCCAGGATGGACGTGTCGTCGAGGTCAGTGTAGGCCCGCAATGCCAGCGATCCCGTGGCTCCAGACTTGGCCGGGACGCGGATTCCGCGTGAAACAGTCACCAGGTCCTTCGCCGCGGTGCGCGTACGTGTGACCCCGGCTTTGTCGGAGGCCCGGAGGGAAAAGGAACCGTTGGTCAGGTGGTCTGGAAGGGCGGCCCTGCGCATCCCTCATTGTCGTCCGGGAGGATTGGCGGGAAGGAGTTATCCACAGCTCGGGTGCCAAGGACGCAGCGAGATGGCATTTAACGGCAATCCCCGGCGCCGGCATTGCCGTTAAGTGTCATCTCGCGAAGCTAGACGTGCTGGTTGAAGACGTGCCGGCGCACCCAGGCGTGCATGGCGATCGCGGCAGCAGAGGCTGCGTTGATGGACCGGGTGGAGCCGAACTGTTCGATGGACAGCGTGGCGACGGCGGCTTCGTGCACTTCGGGCGTGAGGCCGGGGCCTTCCTGCCCGAACACCAGCACGCAATCTTTAGGGAGTTCGTAGGTTTCCAGCGGTACCGAGTCGGGGAAGATGTCGATTCCAATGATGGCCAGCCCCTCCCCCTGCGCCCACGCCACGAAGTCCTCAACAGTGGGGTGGTGGCGGACGTGCTGATAGCGGTCGGTGACCATGGCGCCGCGCCGGTTCCACCGCCGTCGGCCGATGATGTGCACCTCTTTGGCGAGGAAGGCGTTGGCGGTGCGCACCACTGTGCCGATGTTCAGGTCGTGCTGCCAGTTTTCGATGGCGACATGGAAGCTGTGGCGGCGGGAGTCCAGTTCAGCCACGATCGCCTCGTGCTTCCAGTACCGGTACTTGTCCAGCACGTTCCGCCGGTCACCGTCCGCGAGGAGGTCGGGGTCCCAGTGGTCGCCGTCGGGCAGTTCGCCTTCCCAGGGCCCGACGCCGACCTCCGCCTTTTCGGGCGCGGCTTCCGCCGGCTCGGGCTGGGGTTGGGACGTCATACCGGGGGTTTGGTTCACCCCTCAACACTAGATGATTAAGTCCTATTGGATTTAGTGGTCGTAGGCGATTAGGGAGCGTTTG